>DATIOB010000830.1:0-18049 GCA_035473605.1 Conexibacter sp. | reverse complement strand
ATCCTTGACGTCGGAGCCGAGCGCGGCGAGCGGGCCGGCGGCGGCCTTCGCGGCGAGGCAGACGTCGGCGACTGAGATCGTGGGCGTGCTGATGGCCATCGCAAGAGGGTACCCGACCGGCGTCAGCGCGCCGGCGCGGGGATGACCGCGGATCTGTGCATCTCCGCGATGCACAGATCCGCACTCATGCCTCCGCGGAATCGGCTCAGCCGATCATCTCCCGCGCGGGCCCGCCCGGCTTGAACATCGGCAGGCAGTCGGCCTCGGGCGCGATCCGCACCTCCAGGAGCGCCGGGCCGTCGGCCGCCAGCGTCTCGGCGACCGCCTCCTCGACCTCGTCCTGCTCGGTCACGCGGCGGCCGTCGACGCCGAAGGCGCGCGCCAGCAGCGGCCAGTCCGGCGAGGCGCCGAGGTCGACCGCCTGGCGGCGCCCGTCCCAGAACATGTCCTGCTGTTGGCGGACCATCCCGAGCGTGCCGTTGTGCATCAGCACGATCTTCACCGGCAGCCGTTCTTCGACCGCGGTCGCCAGCTCCTGCACGTTCATCAGCAGCGAGCCCTCGCCGCTGACGCAGACGACCGTCGCGTCCGGGCGCGCGGCCTGGGCGCCGAGCGCGGCCGGCAGCCCGTATCCCATCGTGCCGTGGCCGCCGGAGGTCAGCCACCGGCGCGGCTGCTCGAAGCGCAGCCGGTTGGCCGCCCACATCTGGTGCTGGCCGACGTCGGTCGAGACGATCGCCTCGCCGCCGCTGGCGCGCTGGACCGCGTCGAGCAGGCCGTGCGGATCGACCCCCTCCCCCGGTCCGTCGCCTCCCGACCAGCCCGGAGCAGGGACATCGAACGGCTCGCCGGCGCGCCAGCGCTCGATTCGCGCCCACCAGTCGGTCAGCCGCCCCGCGTCCGGTGCGGGTGCGATCGTCGCCAGCTCGGCCGCGATCGCCTCCAGCGCCAGCCGCGCGTCGGCGACGATCGGCACGTGGGCCGGGCGCAGCTTGCCGATCTCGCTCGGGTCGACGTCGACGTGGATCACCTTCGCGTGCGGCGCGAACTGGTCGAGCGCGCCGGTCACGCGGTCGTCGAAGCGGGCGCCGACGCAGATCAGCAGGTCCGACTCGTCGACCGCCCAGTTGGCCGTCTTCGTGCCGTGCATCCCGAGCATGCCGAGGAAGCGGCGGTCCGACGCCGGGAAGGCGCCGAGCGCCATCAGCGTCGTCGCGACCGGCAGCTCGGCCTGCCGCGCCAGCGCCGTCAGCGCAGCCGCGCCCTCGGCGTGCACGACGCCGCCGCCGGCGTAGAGCACCGGCCGCCGCGCCGCCGCGATCGCCTGCGCCGCCAGCCGCACCTGCTTGCCGTTGGGCTTGGTGCGCGGCGAATAGCCGGGCGTGTCGGGCGCGGTCGGCTCGCGATCGCGCGCGGGTGCGCGCGCGATGTCGGAGGGCACGTCGACGAGCACCGGGCCCGGACGGCCGGTGCGGGCGATGTGGAAGGCGTCGTGGATCGCCTGCTGCAGCTCGTCGGCGGACTGGACCGCGATCGCGTGCTTGACCATCGGCGCCGTCATGCCGATCACGTCCGCCTCCTGGAAGGCGTTCGTGCCAAGCAGGTCGCTGCGCACCTGCCCGGTCACGAAGACCGTCGGCGTCGAGTCCATGTGCGCGTCGCAGATCGGCGTCAGCAGGTTCGTCGCCCCCGGCCCGGAGGTCGCGAAGGCGACGCCGACGCGGCCGGTCGCGCGCGCATAGCCCTGCGCGGCGTGGCCGGCGCCGGCCTCGTGCCGCATCAGCACGTGGCGGATCGGCGAATCGACGAGCGCGTCGTAGATCGGGAGGTTGGCGCCGCCGGGGATCCCGAAGACGGTCTCGACGCCCTCGCGCAGGAGGGCCGTGGTCAGGGCGTCGGCGCCGCGCATCGGGCGCTCCCTTCATGAGCGGTGGTGGCGAGGTCGGCGATGAGTACGACGAGAGCGACGAGGCGCATTGGAGACTCCTGGGTCGGTGAGGATGCGGCGGGATTCCGGGCGGCGGAGGCGCGGAGCGAACGACGAGCGGCGGGTGCGGCGAGCGCGAGGCTCAGCCGGATACGCGTACGCCGACGAGGACGCGAAGGGCGTCCGTAAGTCGGTCGGCGTGCAGGCGCAGGTGCGTCACGGTCTCCCCATGATGCCGCATCGCGCGCGCGAACGCCAGCGCGCCTTCGACGCGCCGCCGGCGCCGGCAGTGCATTGCGAAGCGGTGTGCAGATCGACTAGTTTTTCGCGCTCGAAGGCGATCAGGGGTGGCTGTGAACGAACGGGTGAGAGTCGCGCTGCAGCTGCTGGGCGCGGTGGCCGGGCTCGCCGCGCTGGCGACGCTCGCCGGCGGGGCGATCGTGCTGCTGCGCTTCGAGGCGCTCGACATGCCGGCCGACCAGGCGCTCAACCTGCTGCCGAAGCAGCTGCTGCTGATCACCGGCCTGCACGCGCTCGCGCTGCCGGTCGCCGTCGCGCTCCTCTGCTCGCTGCCGCTGGCGCTGCTGGTGCGCGCGAGACGGAAGGCGCTCGCGTGGATCCTCTTCGCGCTGATCGCACTCGCCGTCGTCGTGCGGCTGCTGGCGGTGATGCCGGGGCCCGCCGACGCGCCGCTCGGCTGGGCGACGATCGTCGTCCTGCTGCTGGCCGGCGCGATCACCTCCGCCGTCGCGATCGCGCGCGCCGCGCCGGTCGGGCTGTCGCTGATCCTGCTCGCGACCTTCGCCGTCGCCGGCGCCGGGCTGGCGGTCGTGCGCACCTGGGTGACGCCGAAGCTCGAGCCGGTCGCGCTGCTGGTCGACGGCAGACCGTCGAGCTTCGCCGGCTTCTACGTCGGCCAGACGAGCGACCGCGTCTACATCGCGCCGCTGCCCGGTGGCGGCGCGCTCGACCACCCCTTCGCCGACGCGCCGATCGAGCGGATCGCCGAGATACGCCGCGACAGAGTGCTCGCGCTCGTGCTGCGCGCGCCGGCCGGGCTCGACAACGACCAGAGCGGCCGCCGCCAGGCGCAGACGCTGCTCGCCGACCTGCGCGCGGCGACCGCGCCGGCCGACGCGGCCGAGCCGGTCAGCACCGCCGACCCGGTCCGCACCTTCGCGCCGCTGGTCAGCCTCCACGCCGACGAGCGTTCGCTGCCGATGTCGGCCGACGACTTCGTCGCGCACTCACGGCTGGTGTGGGCGATCAGCGGCTGCACGCCGCTGCGCGAGCGCGGCTTCGACGCGCGCCGGCTCGCCGGCCCCGACGCCTACGCCCACCGCGACGCCGACGAGCGCTGCGGCGAGGCCGCCGACGGTCCGCTGATAACGGCCGCCGACCACACCCGCCCGTTCGACACGAAGGACCGCCCGGCCGGCCTCGACGCGCGCGAGGGCTTCGCGCTCGACGTCGACGACGAGTGGCGCGCGCCGCGCGTGAAGCTGCTGGAGGAGAGCGGCCAGAAGTATCTGCCGAAGACGCCGCTCTACGTCGAGCAGCGGCCCGAGACGACCGCCGAGGGACAGCCGGCGGTGCGGATCACCTACTGGCTCTTCTACGGCCTCAGCCAGCCGCCCGGACCGGCCGCCGTGACGAAGAAGCTGGTCCACGAAGGCGACTGGGAGCGCATCAGCGTGCTCGTGCGCGAGACCGCGGCGAACCTGTGGCAGCCGCTGTCGGTGCGCTACCACTTCCACGACGAGAGCCGCGACGTGCCGTGGCCGTCGGTCAGCCGCTCGAGCCTCGACGGAGGGCTGCACCCGTACGCCTTCAGCGCGCTCGGCAGCCACGCGACCTACTGGGTCGACGGCGACTTCGAGTCGCTGCCGAAGATCAACGGGACGCCCGTCAGAGCGCCGATCTACGACCACGCGATGGCGTGCGGCGACTGCGCGCAGTGGCGCACGTGGGAGAACGTCGTCGACGTGCGCGCGCGGCCGTGGTACGGCTTCGGCGGCGCCTGGGGCGCGATCGGGAGGATCGGGGGCACGACCGGCCCGCTCGGCCCCTCGACCTGGAAGATTCGCGACCCGGGCAACTCGCCGACGGACACCGTCCACCGCCCGCTGATGCCGTCGCCGGTGCAGGCGGCGCCGCCGGCCGGCAGCACGCCGCTCGCCGGGGACTGATCCGCGCGCCCCGCCGCGCCGACCGCGCGGGCTACGCCAGCACGAAGTAGTCGCGGTGGATCGCCTCTTCGCTGGCGCGCGGCAGCAGCTCGCGCGCCTGCGCCGACTTGAGGCCCGCGACTCTGCTCAGCTCGGCGGCCGAGTAGTTGGAGATCCCCTTGCCGA
Organism: Conexibacter sp.; assembly: GCA_035473605.1. Lineage (GTDB taxonomy): Bacteria > Actinomycetota > Thermoleophilia > Solirubrobacterales > Solirubrobacteraceae > Conexibacter. The sequence goes on along the minus strand of DATIOB010000830.1, from coordinate 13,768 downwards.
CGACCGTGCCGTCGTGCTCGACCTCGACCGCGTCGCCGACGTCGAAGCTCCCCTCGACCCCGCTGATGCCGACCGGCAGCAGCGACGTGCCGCCCTCGCGCAGGGCGCGCGCGGCGCCGGCGTCGACGGCGATCGTGCCGCGCGAGCGCTTCGCGTACTTGAGCCACAGCTTGAAGCTGGAGTAGGTCGTCTCACGCGCCGGGAAGCGCGTCCCGACCGGCTCGCCGGCGGCCGCCGCGGCGATCGCGCCGACGGTGCGGCCGTTGGCGACGACGGCGGGGATGCCGGCGGCGGTCGCCATCTCGGCGGCGACGACCTTCGAGCGCATGCCGCCGGAGCCGAGCGTCGAGGTCGTCTGGCGGATGTCGAGCGCGGCGAGCGCCTCGAAGTCCTCGACCAGCGGCACGATTCTCGCGCTCGGGTCGAGGCGCGGATCGGCGGTGAAGAGGCCGTCGGTCGACGTCAGCAGCACGAGCAGCTCGGCGCCGAGCAGGATCGCCACCTGCGCGGCGAGGAAGTCGTTGTCGCCGAAGGAGATCTCGTCGGTCGTCGTCGTGTCGTTCTCGTTGATGACCGGCACGACGCGCCAGTCGAGCAGCCGCTGGAGCGTCTGACGCGCGTTCAGGTAGTGGGTCCGCGCGCTGATGTCGAAGAAGGTCAGCAGCACCTGCGCGGTCGCGACGCCGCGCTCGGTCAGCAGCTCGTCGTAGACGCGGTAGAGCTGGCCCTGGCCGACGGCGCTGGCCGCCTGCAGCTCGTCGATCGCGCGCGGGCGCATCCCCAGCCCCATCACGCCCATCCCGCGGGCGATCGCGCCGCTGGTGACGATCACGACGTCGCGGCCGGCGGCGTGCAGCGCCGCCGCCTCGTCGCAGACGTGCTCCAGCACCTCGCGGCGGGGATGGCCGGCGTCGTCGCAGACGATGCTCGACCCGAGCTTGATGACCACGGTTCCCATCGGGCTGGAGAGCTTAGAGGCGCGCGGCGGCGGCAGCGTCGCAGAGCGGCCGGCGGGCGACCGCTCAGCGCGCCAGCACGCGGCCGAGCAGCTCGACCGTGCGGCGGGCGAGCACGCCGTCGCCGTCGGCGTCGGCCTGCAGGTCGCTGATCGACACCCCGACCAGCGCCGGCGCGGCGGCCAGCGGGGCGATCAGCTGCTCCAGCTGCTCCCAGTCGAGGCCCTGCGGCTGCGGGTAGCTCACGGCCGGCATCACGGCGGCGTCGAGCACGTCGAGGTCGAGGTGCAGCCAGGCGGCCGCGACCGCCCCGTCGTCGGCGCGCGCGTCCTCGTGGATCGGCGGCGCCTCCAGCCGCTGCGCCGCCTCCTCGCCGGTCGCGCGCGGCCCCGCCGCCACGATCGACGGCGCGTCGCGCCACCAGACCGTCTCGTCCATCAGCGCGAGGTCGTCGTCGTTGCCGGGATCCATCCCGCGCGGCCGCAGCCCGAGCACGACGGCGCGGGCCGGCGCAAGCAGCGGCGGAGGCGTCGGCGCCGCCAGCTCGACGAGGTCGGTCGGACCGCGCCCGCAGACGATCGCGAAGTCCATGTCGGCGGCCTCGCCGGTCGGCGAGCTGACGCCGTCCATCGCGTCGGGATGGCCGTCGACCATCCACAGCCCCGGCTCCAGGCCCGCGACGCGGCAGCCGGCGATCACGCCGGGCAGCAGCGCACAGTCGCCGCCGAGCACGAGCGGCCGCTCACCGGCGCGCAGCACGCGCGCGACGGCGTCGCGCAGCGCGACGGAGGCGTCGAGCACGGCCGCGTAGGCGATCACGCCGGTGCGCGGGTCGCGCTCGGCCGGACGCAGCAGGCCGGTCACGTCGCCGAGGTCGGCGGCGGCGCCGACGGCCTCCGCGATCCCGGCCGCGCGCAGCGCCGCGGGCGCCCGCTCCTCCCCCTCCCCGGCGCCGGCCGAGTCCAGCGGCGCGCCGAGCAGGGTCCAGCTCATGACGGGTCGAGCTCGAAGACGATGCCGCCGATCTCGACGTCGTCGCCCGACTCGAAGCCGGCCTCGTCGAGCGCTCTGATGACGCCGATCGAGCGCAGCCGCGTCTCGAGGTAGGCCATCGCCTCCTCGTTCTCGACGTCGTATCTGGCGACGAGCCGGTCGACGCCCTCGCCGATCACCTTGAAGACGCCCTCGTCGATCACCTCGACGACGAAGCCGCGCGGTCTGGCGGGCTTGAAGACGCGATGCTCCGCGAGGTCGTCGACGTCGGCGACCTCGACCGGAGGCGTGATCGGGACGTGCTCCAGCAGCGCCTTGCGCAGCTCCTCGAGCCCTTCCCGGGTCGCGCTCGACGTACGGATGATCGGCACGTCGGGGCCGAGCTGCTCGCGCCACAGCTCCTCGGCCGCCTCGGCGTCCCCGGGCGTCACGAGGTCGGACTTCGAGAGCGCGAGGATCCGCGGCAGGCTCGCGAGGCGCGCGTCGTGGGAGGCCAGCTCCTGCTCGATCGTCGCGTGGTTCTCGAACGGGTCGGAGCCGTCGAGCGGCGCGAGGTCGAGCACGTGCACGAGCAGGCGCGTGCGCTCGACGTGCGCGAGGAAGTCGTGGCCGAGGCCGGCGCCGTCGCTGGCGCCCTCGATCAGGCCCGGGATGTCGGCGATCACGAGCTGGCGGTCGTCGCTCTGGATCGTGCCGAGGACCGGCGAGAGCGTCGTGAAGGGGTAGCCGGCGACCTTCGGCCGCGCGGCGGTGATCGTGCTCAGCAGTGACGACTTGCCGGCGTTCGGCAGCCCGACGAGGCCGACGTCGGCGAGCAGCTTGAGGTGCAGGTCGACCCAGCCCTCGGTGCCGACGGGCGCCTTCTCGGCGAAGCGCGGCGCCTGCCGCGTCGGCGTCGCGAAGTGCTTGTTGCCGCGCGCTCCGTTGCCGCCTCTGGCGACGATCGCCCGCTGGCCGGGCGTGACGAGGTCGTGGCGGGTGCCGTCCGCCAGCTCGACGACGGTCCCCGGCGGAACTCTGACGACGAGATCGTCGCCGTCGGCGCCGTGGCGCATTCTGCCCTGGCCGTGGCCGCCCTTCTTCGCCTTGAAGTGCGCGGTGCGACGGAAGAACTGCAGATCGCGCAGCGAGTCGTCGCAGACCAGGATGACGTCGCCGCCGCGGCCGCCGTCCCCGCCGTCGGGGCCGCCCATCGGCACCCCCGCCTCGCGGCGGAACGACATGCAGCCGTCCCCGCCGCGGCCGGCTTGGACGTGAATTCTGGCGCGATCAGAGAGCATCGCGCTCAATCGTGGCAGATGGGCGCCGCGCATCGCGCGGCGCCCTCCCCACTGGATCAGGCTGTGACGGGATCCTCCGCGAGCTGCACCCGCTCATTCGGCACGCAATGCGTCATCACGAGCCCGCTCACGTCGCGCGGGCCGTTGCTGCCGAGGTTGTCGAGGCGCTGCTGCTCGGCGGGCCCCCAGCCCTGCGTCGGAACCGGCTTCAACCCGCGCACGTCGTCCGCGGAGATGCCGAGCGCGTCGCCGACGCGCTGGCCCAGCTCGTCCTCGGCGAGGAAGAGGTGCCAGACCATCCGCTCCTGGATCGCGCGGTCGCACTGCTTCAGGTTGCCGACGAGGTTGGCGACCAGCTCGTCCTTCTCCCACTGCTCGGAGAGCAGGTAGCGCTCGCCGGGCTGCTGGTAGTCGTTCGTGCGCTCGATCCGCTCGCGCGTCAGCTGGCCGCTGATGACGGGCGCCTGGTCCGGCGCCGGCTTGTCGGCCTCGCGCAGACCGGCGCGCAGCGACGGCTCGTAGTTGATCGAGGGGTCGCCGCCGTGACCGTCGACGCCATAGGCCATCGCGCCGTCGCGCTGGTTGGTGTTGACGCCGTGGGCGGCCGCTCTGGCCGAGTTGACGGGCAGCTGGAGGTAGTTCGGGCCGACGCGGTGGCGCTGCGTGTCGGAGTAGGAGAAGGTGCGCCCGACGAGCATCTTGTCGTCGGAGAAGTCGAGCCCGTCGACGAGCACGCCGGTGCCGAAGGCGATCTGCTCGCTCTCGACGAAGAAGTTCTCGGGCGCGCGGTTGAGCGTCATCAGCCCGACCGGCAGCAGCGGGAAGTCGTTCTCCGGCCACGTCTTCGTGTCGTCGAGCGGGTCCCAGTCCAGCTCCGGGTGGTCGTGGTCGTCCATCAGCTGCACGTTCAGCTCCCACTGCGGGAAGTCGCCGCGCGCGATCGCCTCGTAGAGGTCTCTCGTGTGGACGCCCAGCTCCTGGCCCTGCGCGACGGCGGCGTCGGCCTCGGTCCACGACTGCACCGGCAGTCTCGGCAGCCAGTGGTACTTGACGAGCTTCGTCTCGCCGGCGGCGTTGACCCACTTGTAGGTGTTGACGCCAAAGCCCTGCATGTGGCGGTACGAGGCCGGGATGCCGCGCGGGCTGAGCACGAGCGTGATCATGTGCAGCGCCTCGGGCGACTGCGACCAGAAGTCGAAGACGCGGTTGGCGACCTGCCGCTCGAACGTGACCGGGTCGGGCTTCTGCGAGTGGATGAAGTCGGGGAACTTGATCGCGTCGCGGATGAAGAAGACGCCGAGGTTGTTGCCGACGAGGTCCCAGTTGCCGTCCTCGGTGTAGAACTTGACCGCGAAGCCGCGCGGGTCGCGGACCGCCTCGGAGGAGTCGCGGCCGCCGGCGACCGTCGAGAAGCGCAGCGCGACGTCGGTCTTCTTGCCCTTCTCCTGGAAGAGCTTGGCGCGCGTGTAGTTCGAGATCGGCTCGTCGCCGACCGTGCCGTACGCCTCGAACTCGCCGAAGGCGGTGGCGCCGCGGGCGTGCACGACGCGCTCGGGGACGCGCTCGCGGTCGAAGTGGCTGATCTTCTCGAGGAACTGGTAGTTCTCGAGCGTCGCCGGGCCGCGTGAACCGATCGTGCGCTGGTTCTGGTTGTCGGCGATCGGGTGGCCCTGGCGGTTGGTCAGGACTCTGCGGTCGTCGCTCATCGCGTCGCTTCCTCTCGTCGGGGATCGATCGGCGCCAGACCATACCGGACTGACTCGCCGATTGGAACGAGTCAAAACAACTTCTTCACGCTCCCCTGCCTGCCCTTCGGCGCCGCCGTGCGCGACGGCGGGCGATGGGGCAGCATCCGAGCAGACCCCGACCCTGGAGCAGCCCAACATGGCCGACGATCCCGTCTTCCTCATCACCGGCGCCTCGACCGGCATCGGCGCCGCGACGGCGCGCCACGCGGCGAGAGCCGGCTACCGGCTCGTGCTCGCCGCCCGCTCGGCCGACACGCTCGACGCGCTCGCCGCCGAGCTGGGCGGCCCCGAGCGGGCGCTCGCCGTCGTCACCGACGTGAGCGAGTGGGAGCAGCAGGAGGCGCTCGTGGCGCGCGCGCTGGAGACCTACGGCCGCATCGACGGCGCCTTCGCCAACGCCGGCTTCGGCGGCGGCCGCGGCTTCCTCGACGGCGACCCCGCGGACTGGAAGGCGATGGTGCTGACGAACGTGCTCGGCGCCGCCTACACCGTCCGCGCGACGATTCCCGCGCTGAAGGAGTCGAGAGGCCACCTGCTGCTGACCGGCTCGGTCGCCGGCCGCAAGGCGATGCCCGGCTCGCTCTACTCGGCGACGAAGTGGGCGGTGACGGCGATGTCGGAGGCGGTGCGGCAGGATCTCAACGGCAGCGGCGTGCGCACCACCCTGCTCTCTCCCGGCGCGGTCGAGACGCCGTTCTGGGACGCGAGAGCACCCGGCGACGCGCCGCTGACCGAGGACGACGTCGCCGACGCGGTCCTCTACGCCGTCACGCGCCCGCCGCACGTCGACATCAACGAGATCCTCATCCGCCCGACCGAGCAGGAACGCTGAAACACGAAGGGCCCCGCGGTGGCGGGGCCCTTCGAGGCACTGCTGAAACTGGTGAGGCTGCTACTCGGTCGGCGAGGCGGCGACTTCGACCGGGAGGATCGAGATCACGCGGCCGCGACGGCCGGTTCTGAAGTCGACCTTGCCGGGGGACTTCGCGAAGATCGTGTCGTCCTTGCCGATGCCGGTGCCCTCACCGGGCTTGAATCTCGTGCCGCGCTGGCGAACGATGATCTCGCCGCCGTAGACGGTCTCGCCGGCGAACACCTTCACGCCGAGGCGCTTGGCATTCGAGTCGCGGCCGTTGCGCGAGGAGCCGAGGCCCTTCTTATGCGCCATTACGCAGCCTCCGTCTTTCTGGCGGCTCTGGCGGCACCGAGCTTGATCGTCGTGATCTCGATTCTGGTGAGATCCTGACGATGCCCGTTGCGGCGCTTGTAGCCGCGCTTCGGCTTGAACTTGACGACGCGCAGCTTCGGACCGCGCTCGTGGGCGACGATCTTCGCCTCGACGGTGACCTTTGCGAGGTCGTCTCCGTCGAGGATCTCGTCGTCGCCGCGGTAGAGCAGCGGCTGGAGGGGCACCGTGGCGCCCTCGTCGGCGGCGAGCCGCTCGACGAGCAGGTGCTGGCCCTCCTCGACGCGGTACTGCTTACCGCCGGTCTTCACGATCGCGTACATGGGTTCTCTGGTCACTCGGTCGTCGCAGCGGAGGAGTCCGCCGTTGCACGGGAACGGCGCCGTCCGCCTCTGCGGCCGCGGCGCCGAGCAGATGAGTCTACGCCATCCGCGGGATCGCCGCCGTCATCCCCCTCCGACGCGCCGTTTGCGACCAGCGTCGCGGTCGCCGCGGTGCGCCCGACCTCGTCGATCCGCACGAGCCGCTTCTCGCCGACGAAGCGGCCGCCGCCGGTGACGGAGACGATGTAGCCGTCGATCTTCGCGACCGCGTCGTCGACGTTGTACATGTGCGGCTCGACGATCGAGACCAGCACCTCGTCACCCTCGCGGAACGGCAGCGCGCGCTCGGCGACGTCCTCGCGCGAGCCCTCGTAGGTGATCGCGAAGTGGTCGAGCGGGAGCCCCTCGGAGCCCTCGAAGTGGAACCACTTGCCGGTCTCCTCCTCCAGCTGGCGCAGGATCCGCGCGCTGTTGCCGGTGAAGACCGCGCCGACGCGGGGGTTGATCTGCAGCAGCAGCGCCTCCGCCTCGTGCTCCTTGGCGATGTCGCGCAGTCTGCGCTCGAAGTCGATCGCGATCGTCTCCTCGGAGCGGATCACGCCCTCGCCCCCGCACGTCGGGCAGTGGCGGGTCATGATCTCGCGCACGCCCTCGGTGACGTTCTGGCGCGTCATCTCGACGAGGCCGAGCGGTGAGATCTCGACGACGAACGTCTTCGTGCGGTCCTCGTCGAGCGATCTGCGCAGCGTCTTGAGCACGGCGTCGCGGTTGCGCGCGCGGGCCATGTCGATGAAGTCGATCACGATGATGCCGCCGATGTCGCGCAGGCGCAGCTGGCGCACGGCCTCCTCGGCCGCCTCCAGGTTCGTTCTCGTGATCGTGTCCTCCAGCCGCGCGCCTCTGCCGCGACCGATGAACGAGCCGGTGTTGACGTCGATGACCGTCAGCGCCTCGGTGTAGTCGATGATCAGGTAGCCGCCGCTGGGCAGGTCGACGCGTCTGGTCAGCGTCCCCTGGATCTCTCTCTCGACGCCGAAGCGGTCGAACAGCGGCGCGGCCTCGTCCTCCCACAGCTCGACCCGGTCGACCAGCTCCGGCGCGGTGCGCGTGAAGAAGGAGACGAGCCGCTGGTACTGCTTCGGGTCGTCGACGACGGCGCGCTCGAAGTGGTCGGAGAAGACGTCGCGCACGACGCGGATCGAGAGGTCGGCCTCCTGGAAGACGAGATCCGGCGCCTGCGTGTCCTCGACGCGCTTCTTCAGCACGTCGTTGAGCTTGAAGAGGTACTGCATCTCCCGCTCGAAGTCTTCGCGTCTGGCGCCGAAGGCGGCCGTGCGGATGATCGCGCCACCGCCGTCGAGGTCGAGTCTGGCGGCCTCCTTGCGGAGCCGGTCGCGCTCCTTGTCCGGGAGGCGCCTGGACACTCCGACGCCCTCGCCCTGCGGGGTGTAGACCATGTAGCGGCCCGGGATCGTCAGCTCCATCGAGAGCCGCGCGCCCTTCGTCTTGAGCGGATCCTTGACGACCTGGACCACGACCTCCTGGCCCGGTCTCAGCAGATCGTGGATCTTCTGGCCGTCCTTGCCACCGCCGCCGCGGCCGCGCTTGGCCACCTCGACGCCCGGCAGCACGATCTCGTCGACGTGCAGGAAGCCGTTCTTCTCCAGGCCGATGTCGACGAAGGCGGCCTCGAGGCCGGCCAGGACGTTGTCGACCTTGCCCTTGTAGATGTTGCCGACGATCGAGCGCGAGCCGCGGCGCTCGAGGTACAGCTCGGCGACACGGTAGCCGGCGGCAGGGTTGGCCGGCTTGCGGCGCCTGCGGCCGCTGGTTCTGGCCTGGGGAGCGACGTCACCCGTCGCTTCGAGCAGCGCGACGCGGGTCTCTCCCCGGTCCACGCTGACAAGCACTTGCTTCTTCACGGTGTGTGCATTCCTTATGAAAGGACGAGCCCGCGGCCCTTCGATCCCTGTGCGATCCGAGCTTGGATGTGGATCGACTGGAGAAGGCCTAAGGCGATGAATGTTGTCAAGTAGGAGGCTCCGCCGTAGCTCATCAGCGGGAGCGTCACGCCGGTGATCGGCATGATTCCGATCGTCATTCCGACGTTCACAAGAAGCTGGTACATCAACATCGCGAGGATTCCTGCCGCGATCAACGTGCCGAAGAGGTTCTTCGCCATCGTCAGCAGGCGCAATGTTCGCCAGATCAGCAGCGCGAACAGCGACAGCACGAGGCCGGCGCCGGCGAAGCCCCAGCGCTCCCCGACGACGGAGAAGATGAAGTCGGTGTGGTGCTCGGGGAGGAAGTTCAACCCGGTCTGGGTCGCTCTGTCGAGCCCGCGGCCGGTCTTCTCGCCGGAGCCGATCGCGATCTTCGACTGGTTGAGCTGGTACGTCGTCTCGTTGTTGTCCTCGTTGGGGCTGAGGAAGCCCGTCAGACGGTCGACCTGGTACGGCTTCAAGACGTTCACGCCGACCGCCGGGGCGACCGCCAGCACCAGCACGAGCGAGACGGCGAACAGCCCGATCAGGCCCGCGATGTGGCGGCCGGGCGAACCGGCGATGAACAGCATCGTCAGCGCCGCGACGACGTAGACCGACGCCGAGCCGAGGTCCGGCTGCACCATCACCAGCGCCGCCGGGCCGAGCGCCAGCAGCATCAGCCGCGCCGTCGTCTCGCGCTCGCCGAGCCGGCGCGTGCGATCGACGATGAAGCCGGCCAGCGCGACGATCAACAGCACCTTGCCCAGCTCCGACGGCTGGAATCTGAAGAACGGCAGCTCGATCCAGCTGCGCGCGCCGCGCGTCGCCGCCGCCAGCAGCAGCGGCAGGATGTTGAGCGCGATCATCAGGCCGTAGATGCCGATCTTGAACTCGCGCAGACGCGAGTAGTCGAAGCGGCTGATCACCAGCATCAGCAGCGTGCCGATGACGGCGTAGGCGATCTGGCGATGGGCGAAGAAGTTCGGCGCCCCGGCGATGTCGGTGCGCGTCGAGCCGCCGATCGCGAGCACCGAGACGACCACCAGCCCGAAGGTGGCGACCAGCATCAGCGGGTCGAACAGCAGCCGCGGACGTGACGATGAGCGCGTCGCCTGGTCGACGCTGCGGCGTATCGGCGTCGTGCTCAATAGCTCGCCGATCCACCCGCTCTGACCTGGCCCGGGCTGCCGTAGAACCACTGCGAGAGGATCTGCCGCACCGCCGGCGCGGCCGCCTCGGCGCCGAAGCCGCCGTCCTCGATCACCGCTGCGACGACGATCGGCCGTCTCGCGTCGGGCACGTAGGCGACGTACCACGACTGGTCGGGTCTGTTGGTGATCTGCGCCGTGCCGGTCTTGCCGTAGACCGGCTTGCCGAAGCCGGCGAAGACGTCGGTCGAGGTGCCGCCGGCCTCGCTGGTGGAGGCGAGCAGGCCGGCCCGTATCGTCTCGAGGCCCGGGATCTCGATTCTGCGGATCGGGTCGACGGTGAAGCGCTGCTGCAGGCGGCCGTCCTCGCCGACCGCCGCCATCCCGATGTGCGGTCTGACGATCGTCCCGCCGTTCTCCAGCGCGTCGTAGGCGGTCGCCAGCTGCAGCGGCGTGCCGACGAAGTCGCCCTGACCGATCGCGAGCGAGACGTTGTCGCCGACCGTCCAGGTGTCCTCGAGGTAGGCGATGCCGCAGAAGTCGACTCTTCTCTTGATCCGGCATCTGCGCTCGGCGTCCTTGAGCCCGTCGGCCGATCTCGAGTCGGGGACGGTGCCGCTGATCTCGTTCGGCAGGTCGATCCCGGTCGGCGCGCCGAAGCTGAACTTGCGCGCCCACTCCTGCAGCGCGCCGCCTCTGGGATATCTGGCCGGGTCGCGGTTGAGCTTGGCGCCCAGCTCGTAGAAGTAGGTGTCGACCGAGACCGCCAGCGCCTTGCGCATGTCGACCGAGCCGAAGACGGCGCCGCCGGCGTTGCGGCGTCTCTGCGCGCCGCTGGTCCAGGTGCCGGTGTCGTTGTAGAAGGTGTTCTCGGCGATCTGCCCGTCGGCGAGCGCCGCCGCCGCCGTCACGATCTTGAAGGTCGAGCCGATCGCGAAGCCGCCGGCGATCGCGCGGTTGAAGAGCGGATCGTTCGCCTCTTCGCCGTACTTCGCGTCATAGACTCTCTGCGAGATCGGTCTCGTGAAGTCGTTCGGGTCGAAGGTCGGGTTGGAGCCCATCGCGAGGATCTCGCCGCTGCGCGGGTCCATCGCGACGAAGGCGCCGCCGCTGGCCGGGTTGCCGGAGGCCTGCGCCAGCGACTTGCCGGTCTCCAGCGCCTGCTGGCCGACTCTCTGCAGTCTCGCGTCGATCGACAGCTGCACGTCGCTGCCCTTGACCGGCTCGACTGTCGTCAGTCTGCCCTTCGGGCGCCCCTGCGCGTCGACCTCGATCCGCTGCGCGCCGTTGGTGCCGCGCAGATACTTGTCGTACTCGTACTCCAGCCCGTCCTTGCCGACGACCGAGCCGCCCGTCACCCCTCTGTAGTTGGGGTTTCTGAGGCCGGCCTCATCGATCTGGCCGACCGTCCCGAAGAGGTGGGCGCCGACCGACTTGAGCGGATACTCGCGCAACCAGGCGTTCTCTATCGAGACGCCGGGGAACTCGCTGGCGCGCTCAGCCAGGTAGGAGTAGACCCCGCGCGAGGCGTCCGGCTCGACGATCGCGTCGGCGTACGGCGTCACCGCCGCCTGCGAGTCGATCGTGCACTCGACCGGCATTCTTCTGAACACTCTGTCGCCGAGTCTGCATCTCTCGGCTCTCGTCGATCTCCCGAGCACCCTGCTCAGTCTCGTGATCAACCGCTCGCGCGTGCCCTCGTCCTCCGGCAGCGCGGCCGGCGAGACGAGCACGGCGACGGCATTGCGGTTCTCGACCAGGACGGTGCCGTTGCGGTCGACCAGCTCGCCGCGCGGCGCCTGGATCGTCACGTTGCGGACGCGGTTGGATGACGCCTCGGCGAGGTACTGGTCGCCCGAGAGCACCTGCAGGAACCACAGGCGGAAGAAGATGATCCCGAAGATCGCCAGCGCGATCCCGCCGAGCAGCGCGACGCGCATCGCGAGCTGCGGCGAGAGCTGGTTGCGGCTTTCGGGCGATTCCATCATGGAGTTCTAGCGGCTCTGGGAGGGTCGCGAGAGCGGTGAGAGGCCACCGGTCGTGTAGGCGCGGCGGCGCCGGCGGCGCGGGTCGTCGGGCAGCGAGCCCGAGACGATCCGGCGTACGAGCGCGTAGACCGGCAGCGCGAACAGCGCGCCGAGCAGGATCGTCACGACGACCTGGCGCAGCAGCAGCCAGCTGACCGGCGCCTGCACCCCGAGCATGAACTGCAGCAGCGCGAAGCCGATCGTCGCTATCGCCGTCGCGGCGGCGCCGACGAACAGCGGGACGAGGCCGTGGGCCGGGTCGCGCAGCTCGCGCAGACGGCCGGCGGCGTAGCCGATCAGGATGTACAGCAGCGAGGTGACGCCGAGCGTCTGCACCAGCGCGAGGTCGACGAAGAGGCCGACGGCGAAGCCGAAGACCGCGCCCGGCAGCGAGCCGGCGAGCAGGCCGACGGCGGCGACCACCAGCGGTGCGAGGTCGACGCTGACGCCGAAGACGGTGATCTGCGAGATCGCGGCGATCTGGACGATCACCGCGACGAAGCCGAGCGCCGCGAGCCGCGCCGGCAGCTGCCAGTTGGTCTCCGTCACGCTCACGGTCCGACCTGTGCCCGATCGCCGCTGTCGCCACCGCCGGTCAGCACCTGGACGAAGTCGAGGTGGCGGATGTCGGCGAACGGCGAGAGGTGGATGCGGTTGGAGTTGGCCAGCTCCTCGGGATCGACGCTCTCGACGCGCCCGATCGGGATGTCGGCCGGATAGGGCGAGTCGAGTCTGTCGTCGATCGAGCCGGCGGTCACGACGACGTCGCCGACGGCCGCGCTCGCTCTGCGGTCGAGCTGGCCCATGCGCAGGTCGAGCGGATCGCCGAGCGACGGCGTCACGAGGCCGTAGTCGCCGCTTCTGATCAGGCGGGCGGCGACGGCCGATCTCTGATCGGTGATCAGCGTCACGATCGCGGTGTTGCCGGCGGCCGTCGTGACCTGGCCGACGAGCCCGTCGCCCGAGATCACGGCGTCGCCGACGCGCACGCCGCCGCCTGTGCCGGCGTCGATCGTCAGCGTGTCGCGCAGCAGGTTGTTCATCGAGCGGCCGACGACGCGCGAGGTGACCGGCGTGTAGCGGTCGAGGTCGTAGCGGCCGCGCATGTCGACGAGCCCCTGGAGCTGTCTGTTCTGCTCGAGCGCGACCTCGTAGTCGATCCGCTCTCTCAGCAGCTGGTCGCGCTGCGCTCTGAGCTGGTCGCGCTCCTTCTTGGCGTCGAGCGTGTCACCGAACCAGCCGAAGAGGTCGCGCGCGGGCTTGAGCGCGCGGCTCGCGCCCTCCTGTATCGGTGAGACGACCGCTATCACCCCACGCTGCACCGAGTGGAGCGGGCTCCCCTCGTCCTCCCCGAAGTACGCGGTGAGCAGGATCAGGGAGACCACGACGAGCGCAATGAGCGTGACTCGTCGGCGGCGTACTTGTCTGTCATACACGGGTCGCGTGTCTCCAAGGGGGTGGAAGCACCGGCGCGGCTGGGCATCTAGTACCGCCGCCGCCGGTTGTTCTTCGAATTCTTGTGCGAGCGGTGGATGGCTTCGAACTCCTCCAGCGAGCGGCCCGATCCGACCGCGACGCAGGTGAGGGGGGATTCGGCCAGGTGCGCGGGCATCTGCGTCTCGTGCCGCAGCCGCTCGTCGAGCCCCTGCAGCAGCGCGCCACCGCCTGCAAGCATGATGCCACGGTCCATGATGTCGGACGCCAGCTCCGGAGGAGTCCGGTCGAGCGTCTCCTTGACCGCGTCGATGATCTGCGAGATCGGCTCCTCGAGCGCGGCGCGGATCTCCTCGCTGGTGAGGATGACCGTCTTGGGCAGCCCGGAGACCATGTCGCGGCCCCGGATCTCGGCCTGGACCTCCTCGGGCATGTCGTAGGCCGAGCCGATCTCGAGCTTGACCTCCTCGGCCGTCTGCTGGCCGATGAGGAGCTTGTACTCCCGCTTGACGTAGCTGATGATCGCCTCGTCGAGCTCGTCGCCGCCGACCCGGATCGACTGTGAGACGACAATCCCGCCGAGCGAGATCACCGCGACCTCGCTGGTGCCGCCGCCGATGTCGACGACCATCGAGCCGGTCGGCTCGCCCACGGGCAAGCCCGCGCCGATCGCCGCGGCCATCGGCTC
>DATIOB010000829.1:0-21731 GCA_035473605.1 Conexibacter sp. | reverse complement strand
GAGGAGCTGGACGCGGCGGCCGCGGCGATCCGCGCCGACGGCGCGACGCAGCTGCTCGTCAACGGCCACTCGACCGGCGGCCTTGCGACCGCGCTGTGGGCCCACGCCCGCCGCGACGACGCCGCCCTGCGACCGGACGCGCTCTTCCTCAACAGCCCCTTCCTGTCGCTCAACGCGGCGCCGCTCGTGCGCGCGGCCGGGGCGACGCTGGCGGCGCTGCGCGCGCGGCGCGATCCCTACGCGGTGATGCCGGTCGGGCTGTCGGAGCTGTATGTCCAGAGCATCCACAGCGATCACCGCGGCGAGTGGACGTTCGACCTCGCGCTGAAGCCGGTCGAGGGCGTGCCGGTCCGCGCCGCCTGGCTGCGCGCCGTCCACGCCGCGCACCGCCGGGTCGCGCGCGGGCTCGACGTGCGCGGCCCGATCCTCGTGATGTGCGCGGCCCGCAGCAGCACGCCGAAGCAGTGGGACGAGATCCTGCTGCGCAGCGACAGCGTGCTCGACGCCGAGCAGATCGCCCGCCGCGCGACGCGCCTGGGCCGCCACGTCACCTGCGTGCGGATCGACGACGGCATGCACGACCTCGTGCTGTCGGCGGAGCCGGTGCGCGCGCAGGTCTACGCCGAGCTGGAGCGCTGGCTCGACGCGTACGTGCTGAGCTGACGCGCCCGGTTCGCGCCAGCGCCGCTCCGCTCAGCCGAGCACGACCTCGCGCCGCTGCGCGCCGGGGTGCAGCAGCTCCAGCAGCCGCAGGGCCTCCGCCTCCAGGCCGGGCGCGTCGTGCTCGTCGGTCAGCGACCGCAGCCTGAGTGTCGCCGTCCCGTCGCGCAGCTCGTCGCGCCAGGTGCCGGCGACCAGCCCGTCGACGAGGTAGGTCGGCTCGACCTCGCCGTTCCTGCCGCCCTTGACGACGTCGAGGAAGCCGGCCGGCAGGATCCGCGTTCTGTCGCGATGCGAGATCAGCGCCGCGTCCCACTTCGGCAGGAAGCGGACCGGCGGGGTGACGTCCTCGCGCGGCAACGGCGCGCGCGGCAGGTCGAGCAGCTCGCGGCCGCGGCCGTCGGTCAGCCGCCGCAGCGGCTCGAGCGCGGCGAGCGCCGGATCGAGCTGATGGAAGCGCAGGAAGCTGAAGGCGGCGAGATCCTCGCGCGTCGCCGGCCCGAACGCGGCGAGGTAGTCGCGCACGAGCGCGACGGTCCCGGCCGCCGGATCGGGCAGCGGCGCGCCCGCCCACGGCGCGAGCGAGAACTTGCCGTGGCGGCGCCACAGCCCCGACGGCAGCACGTGCACGAGCGGCAGCGACATGCGCGCGTAGTCGAGCAGGTCGCTCTCCTGCCGCAGGCGGTCGCCGGTCAGCTCGCGCGTGCGCTCGCGGATCGCGTCGGTGCTGCGCGGCTCGCGCAGGAAGTCGGCGAGCGCGGCGACGATCCGCTCGTGGTCGTCCGCCAGCTCCGGCTCCTTCCCGGCCAGCATCCGCAGCGCCTGCAAGCGCCACGCCGCGGCGTAGGCGGGGTAGGCGTCGGCGTGGACGAGGTGGAGCGTGCCGCGCATCAGCGTCGACTTGACGACCGTCCCGCGCTGCAGCGCCCGTTCGAGGTCGGCGACGGCGAAGCCGTCGAGGCGCGCGTGCAGCGCGATGTACGGCGACGGCGAGTACTGCGCCTGCAGCGCGACGAGGCGGCCGACCGCCTGCGCCGCCGACAGCGGCCGGCGCTCCAGCAGGAGCTGCCGCGCCAGCAGCGAGAGCGTCAGCTCGCGGTCGGTGAGGATCCGGGGTCTCGTCATCGGCGGAGATCGTATGGCGGCATCAGGTCGTTCCCTGTCCTCAATCTCGGCGATCATCCCTCCCACGATGCGCGACACCTCCGGACGACTGCTGAGACTGCTGTCGCTGCTGCAGATGCGACGCGAGTGGGGCGGCGGCGAGCTGGCCGACCGCCTCGACGTGACCGTGCGGACGGTCCGCCGCGACGTCGACAAGCTGCGCGACCTCGGCTACCCGGTCGACGCGACGCGCGGCGTCGCGGGCGGCTACCGCCTCGGCGCGGGCGCCGAGCTGCCGCCGCTGCTGCTCGACGACGAGGAGGCGGTCGCCGTCGCGGTCGGGCTGCGGACGGCGACCAGCGGCGCCGTCGCCGGGATCGAGGAGTCGTCGCTGCGCGCGCTCGCGAAGCTCGAGCAGGTGCTGCCCAGACACCTGCGCCGCCGCGTCAGCGCGCTGCAGGCCTACACCGTCGCGCTGCCGCGCAGCGGGCCGACGGTCGACCACGAGCTGCTCAGCGCGCTCGCCGCCGCCGCGCGCGACAGCGAGCGGCTGCGCTTCGCCTACAGCACCTACGAGGGCGAGAGCGCGCGCCGGCTGGTCGAGCCCTGCCGGCTCGTGCACGCGAGCGGACGCTGGTACCTCGTCGCCTGGGACGTCGAGCGCGACGACTGGCGCACCTTCCGCGTCGACCGGATCGACGGCACGCCGATGCGCGACCGCCGCTTCCCGCCGCGCGATCCGCCGGCCGAGGACGTCGCCGCCTACGTGCAGGCCAACGTCGTGCGAGCGCGCGGGCGCAAGGAGGCGCGCGTGGTCCTGCGGATCCCGCTGGCGGAGGCCAGGGAGCGCGTGCCGCAGCTGGTCGGATCGCTGAGCGAGATCGACGAGCGCTCCTGCCTGCTGACGATGGGCGCCGACTGGTTCGGAGACCTCGCGATCTACGTCGCCTCGATGCGCTGCGAGTTCGACGTGCTCGGCCCGCCCGAGTTCACCGCCGAGGTCGAGCGGCTCGCGGGCGCCTTCGGCGCGGCGGCGCAGCGGGCGCGCGGCAGCGACGGCGCGGGCGACGGCGGCGGCGCGGCCGGCGCCAGAGGTCCGAAACGTTCAAGACCGGCCGCGCCGGGCGGGGCATGATCGAGCGCATGACCGACATCACGAGAGCAGAGACTTTCCTCGCCACGCACGCCCGTCTGCTCGAACGCCGCCGCCTGGAGCTGCTGCTCAGGCGTGCCGGCGCGGTCGACGGGGTGCTGAGCGCGCTCGCCGCTTATCGCAATCCCGACGGCGGCTACGGCTACGGCCTCGAACCCGACCTGCGCGCCGCCGGCAGTCAGCCGGCCGGCGCCTTCCAGGCGCTGACTGTGCTCGCGGAGCTGGCCGAGCAGGCGCCGGAGGCCGCCCCGGCCGCCGGCGAGCTGACCGGCCGGCTGTGCGACTGGCTCGACACGATCGCGCTCGATGGCGGCGCGCTGCCGTTCTCGCTCGCCGGCGCCGACGGTCCCGGCACCGCGCCGTGGTGGGCCGGCGGCGACCCGACCGAGCCGTCGCTGCACATCACCGCCGGCATCGGCGCCTACGCGCAGCGCGTGCGCGCGCAGGCGCCGGCGCTCGCCGACCATCCGTGGCTGACGCGGGCGACCGACTGGTGCCTGGAGCAGGTCGCCGCCGGGCAGCGACCCGAGGGCGGCGGCTACACGCTCGCGTTCGTGCTCGGCCTGCTCGACGCCGTCGTCGACGTGCGCCCGAGCGCGACCGCCGAGCTGGAGCGGATGGCCGCCTTCGTCCCGGAGTCGGGCGCGCTGCCGGTCTCCGGCGGGACCGACAGCGAGGTGCTGCGCCCGCTGAGAATCTCGCCGGAGCCGGGCCGGCCGCTGCGCGCGCTGATGCCGGCCGAGGCGATCGCGCGCGACCTCGCCGCGCTGGCGGGGGAGCAGGAGGAGGACGGCGGCTGGACGGTCGACTTCCCGTCCTCCTCGCCGGCCGGCGCGTTGGAGTGGCGCGGGATCGCGACGATCGAGGCGATCACGCTGCTGCGGGCCGGGTAGGCTGCTCCCGCGATGCCCCGCCCCGATCTGATCTCACGGCTGCGCCCGCAGGTCAACTCGGCCCGCGCCGCGATCGCCGAGGCGCGCGTCGCCTCGACGGCCGTCGCGATGTCGGCCGGCGGGGTCGCGGCCGGCGCGGCCGCCGCCGGCGCCGTGGCGATCGGGAGCCTCGCGGTCAAGCGCGGGACGATCAAGCGGCTGGAGATCGACGAGCTGGTCGTCAAGCAGCTCCAGGTCGACGCGCACGGCGGCGTCACGCGCGCCGCCGTCGGCGAGTGGGTCAGCGGCTACGAGCGCGCCTGGCGCACCGCGGGCACGGCGATGCTGGCGGCGCTGTTCACGCCCGAGGCGACCTACAGCCCCGGCCCGTACGAGCCGACCGTCCGCGGCCTCGCCGCGATCGGCACCTTCTGGGAGGCCGAGCGCAGCGGCCCCGACGAGGTCTTCACGCTCGCCAGCGAGCAGGTCGCCGTCGACGGCGTGGTCGCGGTCGTGCGCACCGAGGTCCGCTACGACATCCCCGAACGGCGCCACTACCGCAACCTGTGGGTGCTGCGCTTCGCCCCGGACGGCCGCGTCAGCGCCTTCGAGGAGTGGCCGTTCTGGCCTGAGCAGCCGCGCGTGGGCGGCTGAGTCCGGCGGGCGGCCCGCCCTACCGCGCGACGCTCAGATGCCGCTCCAGCGTCGGCGCGAGCAGCGCGACGAGCGCGTCGTGGTCGGCGGAGGCGAGCGGCTCGATCCGCAGCACGTAGCGGGAGAAGACGAGCCCGAGCACCTGGCTGGCGACCGCCGCGGCGCGCAGCCTCGCCGCGGCCGGCGGCGCGTCGATCGTTCTCGCCAGGCGCGCGATCAGCTCCTGCTCGACGAACTCGCGCAGCAGCGCCGCCGACTCCTCGTGGCTGGGCGCTGAGCGCATGACGCTCAGCAGCGGCCCGCCGCTGACGGGGTCGTCCCAGACGGCCAACAGGCGCCGCAGCAGCCGCTCGCCGAGCTGGTCGGGTCCTTCGGCGATGACGGCGTCGATCGCGTCGGCGGGACTGACCGGCAACGCCAGCGCGGCCGCGAACAGCTGCGCCTTGCGGCCGAAGAAGTACGAGACGAGCGCGACGTCGACGCCGGCCTCGGCCGCCACGCCGCGCAACGTCGTGCCGCCGTAGCCGCGCTCCGCGAACTGCGTGCGCGCCGCTTTGAGCACCGCGTCACGCGTGTCGGGCGAGCCTCTGCGCCGTCCTTTATTCATCAGGGGTTGAAATCTAGCGCACGGGCTGGCATCGTGTTTTTCATCAAGTGTTGAAAAAGGGAGCTTCCATGCCAGCTCATCGCCGCCGGATCCTGATCTCGATGTGCCTCGCGCTCGCGACCGTCGTCAGCGCCGTCGCCTCGCTCAACGTCGCCCTCCCCGACCTCGCCCGCGCGACCGGCGCGACGCCGACGCAGCTGCAGTGGATCGTCGACGGCTACGCGCTCGTCTTCGCCGGCCTGCTGCTGCCGGCCGGCGCGCTCGGCGACCGGCTCGGCCGCAGACGCGTGCTGCTGGCCGGGCTCGCCGTCTTCGGCGGCGCCGCGCTCGTCGCGACCTTCGTCGCCGCTCCCGGTCAGCTGATCGCCGCGCGCGTCGCGATGGGGCTCGGCGCCGCGCTGATCATGCCGACGACGCTCTCGATCATCACCAGCGTCTTCCCCGCCGACGAACGCGATCGCGCCGTCGCCGCCTGGGCCGGCGTCGCCGGCGGCAGCGGGCTGCTCGGGCTGCTCGTCTCCGGCGTGCTGCTGGAGTGGTTCGACTGGAGCAGCGTCTTCGCGACCAACGTCGTGCTCGCCTGCCTCGCCGGCGTCGGCACGCTGCTGACCGTCCGCGACGTCGCCGAGCACGAGCGGCCGGCGCTCGACCCGGTCGGCGCGGCGCTCAGCGCCTTCGGCCTGAGCGCGCTCGTGTGGGGCGTGATCGAGGGACCGCACCGCGGCTGGACCGACGCGCTCGTGCTCGGCGGCTTCGCCGGCGGCGTGCTGCTGCTCGCCGCCTTCGTCGTCTGGGAGCTGCGCCGCGAGCAGCCGATGCTCGACCCGCGCCTGTTCGCGCTGCGCGGCTTCGCCGCCGGCTCGCTGTCGATCTTCGTGCAGTTCTTCGCGCTCTTCGGCTTCATGTTCGTCGTGATGCAGTACCTCCAGTTCGTGCTCGGCTACACGCCGCTGGAGGCCGGCTTCGCGCTGGCGCCGGTCGCCGTCGTGATGATCGGCCTCTCGCAGCGCGTCCCCGCGCTCGTCCAGCGCTTCGGCGCCCGCGCCGTCGCGCCGACCGGCCTGGCGACGATGGCCGCCGGCTTCGCGCTGCTGGCGACCGCCGGCGCGGAGGCGAGCTACTGGCGGCTGCTGGTCGGCCTGCTCGTGCTGGCGATCGGCATGGCGCTGGCGACGACGCCGGCGACCAGCGCGATCGTCGACGCGCTGCCGGCCGAGAAGCAGGGCGTCGCCTCGGCCGTCAACGACGCCTCGCGCGAGGTCGGCGGCGCGCTCGGCATCGCCGTCCTCGGCAGTGTCCTGACGGAGGGCGCGACCCGCGCCGACGGCGTCACCGCCGCGCTGCTGACCGGCGCCGGCGTGCTGCTGCTCGGCGCTGTGGCGGTCGCGCTGCGGGCGCCGTCGCGGGAGCGGCGCCGCACGCGCGAGCCGGCCGCCGCCTGACCCCTACGCCAGCAGGTCCGGCAGCGGGCGGTCGTCGCCGACGGGCGCCCAGCCGTCCGGGCCCGGGGCGTAGTCGCGGCGCGGGCCGTCGTGGACGAGCCGCTCGACCGCCTCGGCGAGGCGCTCGACGTCGTCGGCGCTGGTGCCGACGCCGAAGCTGGCGCGCAGCGCGCCGCCGGGCAAGCCGAGCCGCCCGAGCAGCTGGTGAGCGCAGAAGCGGCCGTCGCGCACGCCGACGCCGTGCTCGGCCGACAGGTAGGCGCCGACGTGGGCCGGGGCGTAGCCGTCGACGGCGAAGGCGACCGTGCCGATCGCGGCGGAGCTGTCGGACCAGATGCGCGCGACCCGGACGGCGTCGAGCCGCTCCAGGCGCGCCAGCAGCAGCTGCCGCAGCGAGTGGTCGTGGGCCTCCAGCGCGCCGGCCGGGAGCGCGTCGAGCGTGTTGCACGCCTCCGCGATCGCGACGGCGCCGAGCAGGTTCGGCGTGCCGCCCTCGTGGCGGGCAGGCCCGTCGTGCCACTCGGTCCCCTCCCACGTCACCTCGCGCACCGCGCCGCCGCCGGCGAGGTGGGGAGCGGCCGCGTCGAGCCAGTCGCGGCGGCCGACGAGCGCGCCGGCGCCGTAGGGCGCGTAGAGCTTGTGACCGGAGAGCGCGATGTAGTCGGCGCCGAGCGCCTCCAGGTCGACGCGGACGTGCGGCGCGAGCTGGGCGGCGTCGATCACGACGCGCGCGCCGGCGCCGTGCGCGAGCGCGACGATCCGCTCCAGCGGCAGCAGCTCGCCGGTCACGTTCGAGGCGCCGGTGATCGCGACGAGCGCGACCGGGCCGGCGGCGAGCGCGTCGCGCAGGCGGCCGAGCGTCAGCTGCAGCGTCGGCGCGACGGCGATCGCGCGGTGGGCGCGGCGGCGCCACGGCAGCAGGTTGGCGTGATGCTCGCTGTCGAGGAAGAGCACGTCGCCGGCGCCCTCCGGCACCGCGCCCGCGAGCAGGTTGAGCGCGTCGGTCGTGTTGCGGGTGAAGATCACCTCGTCGTCGGCGCGCGCGCCGAGGAAGCGCGCGACCGCCTGGCGCGACTGCTCGTAGAGCGCAGTCGAGACGCGCGCCGGCAGGCCCGAGCCGCGGTGGACCGAGCCGTAGTACGGCAGCACGCGCGTGACGCGCTCGGCGACCGAGGCGAGCGCCGGCGCGGTCGCGCCGTAGTCGAGGTTGGCGTAGCGCGCCTCGCCGCCGCCGACGAGCGGCACCCGCAGCTCCTGGCCGACGACCGGCAGAAGGGCGCCGGGCTCGGGACGCACGCCGACGAGCGGGCGGTCGCCGTCGCGCTCACGGCGACGCGCGGCGACCGGGGACAGCGACAGGGACGGAAACGGGGCGATCGACATCGGTGGACCTCTCGGGGTTCAGTGGGACCCGACAGATCAGGTCCACGTCTTGCCGCAGATCCGTCTGAGACGACGGCCTGCGCGGCCTGGTCCTCACCCGGGGCACCCCTACATGGAGAAGGGTTGCCGGCCAGCTAGCCGGGGCTTGTCGCTGGCACTCGTGACCGCGACCGAAGATAGCAAGCGGCTCCGCCTTGTCAACCAAAGTGGTGGAGATTCGCCCCCGGCTGGACGAACGGCCGAGCCGAACGCCCCTATCCTCAAGGGGTGGCCTCGCAGTCCCCGCCCGACGCGCCGCTCGCCGAGCTGCGCGCGCGCCTCTCCGACCTCACGCTTCGCGACGAGCACCGCATCCGGCGGCGCTTCGAGCGCCTGCGCGCAATTCACGGCGACGAGGCGCGCGGCGCCGAGCTGCTGAAGATCGCCGCCGACGTCGAGGAGTCGGAGGCGCGGATCGAGCGGCGGCGGCTGACGGTGCCGCAGGTCTCCTACCCGCCGCAGCTGCCCGTGAGCGCGCGCAAGCAGGAGCTGCTGGAGGCGATCCGCGACAACCAGGTCGTCGTCGTCGCGGGCGAGACCGGCTCCGGCAAGACGACCCAGCTGCCGAAGATCTGCCTCGAGCTGGGGCGCGGCGTGCGCGGCGCGATCGCGCACACGCAGCCGCGGCGGCTGGCCGCGCGCACGGTCGCCGAGCGGATCGCCGAGGAGCTGAACGTGCCGCTCGGCGACGCCGTCGGCTACGCCGTTCGCTTCAACGACCGCACGAGCGAGAACACGCTCGTGCGGCTGGTCACCGACGGCCTGCTGCTGGCGCAGATCCAGCGCGATCCGCTGCTGCGCCGCTACGACACGATCATCGTCGACGAGGCGCACGAGCGCAGCCTCAACATCGACTTCCTGCTCGGCTGCATCTCGCGGATCCTGCCGAAGCGGCCGGAGCTGAAGCTGATCGTCACCTCGGCGACGATCGACCCGCAGCGCTTCTCCGAGCACTTCGGCGGCGCGCCGATCGTCGAGGTCTCCGGTCGCACCTACCCGGTCGAGGTGCGCTACCGGCCGCTCGCGCTCGAGACGGCCTCCAGCGACGACGAGACCGGCGACAGAGCCTCGCCGCCGGACGAGCGCGACCAGGTCGACGCGATCGGCGACGCGGTGCAGGAGCTGCGGCGCGAGAGCAAGGGCGACGTGCTCGTCTTCCTCTCCGGCGAGCGCGAGATCCGCGACACCGCCGACGCGCTCAGCGGCCGCTTCGGCGACAGACTCGACGTGCTGCCGCTGTATGCGCGGCTGGCGACCGCCGAGCAGCAGCGCGTCTTCAGACCGCACTCCAAGCAGCGCGTCGTGCTCGCGACCAACGTCGCCGAGACCTCGCTGACGGTGCCGGGGATCAGATACGTCGTCGATCCCGGCAGCGCGCGCATCTCGCGCTACAGCTCGCGGCTGAAGGTCCAGCGGCTGCCGATCGAGCCGGTCTCCCAAGCCTCGGCCGACCAGCGCAAGGGCCGCTGCGGCCGCCAGTCCGACGGCATCTGCATCCGCCTCTACTCCGAGGACGAGTTCGAGGCGCGGCCGCGCTTCACCGACCCGGAGATCCTGCGCACCAATCTCGCGAGCGTGATCCTGCAGATGGCCGCGCTCGGGCTCGGCAGCATCGAGGAGTTCCCGTTCCTGGAGCCGCCCGACAGACGCCAGGTGCGCGACGGCGTGCTGCTGCTGCAGGAGCTGGGGGCGCTGGAGGAGGGCGAGCTGACGCCGCTCGGGCGCAAGCTCGCGCAGCTGCCGGTCGACCCGCGGCTCGGCCGCATGGTGCTGGAGGCCGACAGGCTCGGCTGCGCCAGCGAAGCGATCGTGATCGCCGCCGCGCTGTCGATCCAGGACCCGCGCGAGCGGCCCAGCGAGCTGCAGGCGCAGGCCGACCAGCAGCACGCCCGCTTCAGAGACGACCACTCCGACTTCACCGCCT
The DNA here is from genome assembly GCA_035473605.1 of Conexibacter sp. Lineage (GTDB taxonomy): Bacteria > Actinomycetota > Thermoleophilia > Solirubrobacterales > Solirubrobacteraceae > Conexibacter. Next base: position 11,893 of record DATIOB010000829.1, on the reverse strand, counting down.
TCCTGAACCTCTGGAGATACATCCGCGGGCAGCAGAGAGAGCTGTCGAACTCACAGTTCCGCAAGCGCCTGAAGAGAGAGTTCCTGCACTACCTGCGCGTGCGCGAGTGGCAGGACCTGGCCAGCCAGCTGCGCGAGGCCTCCAGAGGCGTCGGCGTGACGCTCAACCAGCAGCCGGCCGAGATGGTCGAGGTCCACAGAGCACTGCTCTCCGGCCTGCTCTCGCACGTCGGCGTGAAGGAGGGGAACGCGAGAAGACGCGGTGAGTACCTCGGCGCGCGCGGCGCCAGATTCATGATCTTCCCCGGCTCCGGCCAGGCGCGCAGACAGCCGAACTGGGTGATGGCGGCGGAGCTGGTCGAGACCTCGCGGCTGTGGGGGCGCGTCGTCGCCAGAATCGAGCCGGAGTGGGTCGAGTCGCTCGCCGAGCACCTCGTCAGACGGACGCACTCCGAGCCGCGCTGGGAGAAGAAGCGCTCCGAGGTCGTCGCGACCGAGCGCGTGACGCTCTACGGCCTGCCGATCGTCGCGGGACGGACCGTCTCCTACGCGAAGTTCGACGCGACGCTCGCACGCGAGCTGTTCATCCGCCGCGCGCTCGTCGAGGAGGACTGGCAGACGCGCCACCACTTCTTCCACGACAACCGCCGGCTGATCGACGAGCTGGAGGAGCTGGAGCACAGAGCGCGCCGCCGCGACATCCTCGCCGGCGACGAGGTCCTGTTCGCCTTCTACGACAACCGCATCCCGGCCGAGGTCGTCTCCGGCGCGCACTTCGACAGATGGTGGAAGAAGGCCCGCCAGCGCGACCCGAGACTGCTGACCTTCACGCGCGAGCTGCTGATCGACAGCGACGCGGCGGCGGGCGCGCTCGACGAGCGGGCGCGGCCCGAGAGCTGGCGTCAAGGCTCGCTCACGCTCCCCTTGACGTACCACTTCGAGCCCGGCGCCGACCACGACGGCGTCACCGCCCACGTGCCGCTCGCCGCGCTCGCCGGGCTCAGAGAGCAGGGCTTCGAGTGGCTCGTGCCGGCCTTCCGGCTGGAGCTGGTCACGACGCTGATCCGCTCGCTGCCGAAGGAGCTGCGGCGGCCGCTGGTGCCGGTCCCCGACGTGGCGGCGCAGGTCGTCAGATCGCTCACGCCCGAGGACGTCGCCGCGGGTGCGCTGCTCGACACGATCGCGGCGCTGATCGGCCGGCTGCGCGGCGTGCGCGTCGCGCCGGGCGACTTCGACCGCTCACGGCTGCCGGCCTGGCTGAGAATGCGCTTCCGGATCGAGGACGAGAAGGGCGGGCTCGTCGCCGAGGGCGACGACCTCGAGGCGCTGCGCGCGCGGGTGCGGCCGCGGCTGCAGGCGCAGCTGACGAGATCGGCCGGCTCGTCGCTGGAGAGAAGGGGCCTCACGAGCTGGACGCTCGGGACGCTGCCGAGAGCGGTCGAGCTGCCCGGCAGCGGCGGGATGGCGAAGGCCTACCCGGCGCTCGTCGACGAGGGGCCGAGCAGCGTCGGCGTCAAGGTCTTCGACAGCGTCGGCGAGCAGTGGGTCGCGATGCGCGCCGGCACCCGCCGGCTGCTGCTGCTGTCGATCCCGTCGGCGACGCTGAAGCACGTGCAGCAGCGGCTGCCCGCCTCGGCGGCGCTGACGCTCGCGGCCGCGCCCGGCGGCGCCGCCGCGGTGCTCGACGACGCGCTCAGCGCGGCCGCCGACGCGCTCGTCACCGAGGCCGGCGGCCCCGCGTGGGACGAGGCGGCGTTCGCGCGGCTGCGCGCCCACGTCGCCGGCAACCTCGTCGACCGCGCGCTCACATTGGTCGAGCAGGTCGCGCGGATCCTCGCCCTCCAGCGCCAGGTGATGGACCGCATCGTCGCGCTGTCAGCGCCGCAGTTCGAAGCGGTCCGGCTCGACGTCGCGCGCCAGCTCGGCCGGCTCGTCTACCCCGGCTTCGTCGCCGCGACCGGCGTCCAGCGGCTGCCCGACGTCGAGCGCTACCTGCGCGGCGCGCTCTACCGTCTCGAGCGCGTGCCCGACCATCGCGCCGCCGACGCCGACCGCATGAAGGCCGTCCACGAGCTGGAGGAGGCGGTCCGCCAGCGGCGCGAGTCGTGGCCGCCCGGCCGCCCCTTCCCGCCCGCGCTGTTCGAGGTCCAGTGGCAGCTGGAGGAGCTGCGCATCAGCCACTTCGCGCAGCCGGTCGGGGTGCACGGCCAGATCTCCTCCAAGCGGATCCGCAGAACGCTCGCGGAGGCGTGGGCGGCCGGCTGAGCCGACCGCCCGCCCCGTTCAGCTCAGCGGCTGCCCGTTCCCGTCCACCCGCTGGAAGGTGAGCGAGTACGACCAGGTGTGGCCGATCGTCGCGTCCGGGTTGTTGCTGAGGAAGGTCGGTCTGCCGCTGCCCTCGAAGGTGAGCGTCACCGGGTCGGTGCGCAGGAAGGTCGCACGCGGCTCTCTGCGGACGTTCACGTCGCCCTCGAAGGCGCCCCAGATGTGGACGTTGCACTCGTCGTCGCCGGCGTCGACGTAGCCGACCTCCGGCTGGTGCTGGGCCCAGCGCAGCGTCCACTCGGCGTCCTTCCAGCCGCCGCTGACGGAGAACGAGACCGGTGCGCCCTCGGCGCCGCCGTACTGACGGTCGGGCATGTCTCTGACACAGCGGGGCCGGCCCGGCGGGTTCACGGCGCAGCCGTCGAGGTGGTGGCCGTGCCAGGTCGCCGGCGCGCGGCCCTCGATCTCGCCCGCGACGCTGCCGCGGACCGGCGCCAGCGCGCTTCTGCCGTCGAACGGCAGCGGGCCGCCGACGCCGTCGAACTGGATCGAGCCCGACTGCGTGCCGCACAGCACGTCGCTCGCGCTCGCGGTCGTCGAGGTGGCGATTCTGACCGCCAGCACTCTGAAGCGCAGCGCGCACGAGTCCTCGACGTCGAAGCGCGTCGCGGCGGTGATCCGGCGCTTGTTGTCGAGCGTCGAGTTGGCGTACTCGAGCACGATCTCGCGCACGTCCTCGGCCGGGTCCTCACGGCAGAACTCGACCGTGGCGCGGCCGTCCCAGTTCTCCGCTCTCCAGCTGCCGTCGCCGCGCCGCACGAGCGCGCGCACGTGGAAGTTCGGCTGTGACGCCGCCGGGTTGACGAAGGTGACCTGTCTGACGGAAGCGTCGGGAAGCGTGATGCGGCGGTACTCGCGGGAGAGGATCAGCATCGACCTGGCCGGCGCCGGCGCGCTCGCGTGTCTGGCGCCGCCGAGCTTCAGGGCCGTGGTTCTCGCCGGCGGCGCGTGGTCGATCCGGTCCCAGGCGAGGAAGGAGGGGCCGAGGCCGCTCGGCAGCGGCGCGCTGTTCCAGGCGTAGAGGCCGAACTCGGGGAAGCGCGCCTTCAGGCCGCCCGGGATCGCCTTGTCGACGTGGACGCTGTCGCCGAAGCGCGCCTTCGCCTGCTCGATTCTGCGGATCACGCCGCTGCCGAACTTCTCCGTCAGGTAGCGCGGGAAGACCCACGTCGCGTAGCCCCAGAAGTGCACCGGCAGCTCCGGTCTCTCCAGCGCGCCTCTGTGGTCGTGCTCGACGTCGTCGCGCGGGTAGATCCAGTCGCCGGCCCACGTCGCCGTCGCCTCCGACCACTCGGAGTAGTTGATGCACGGCTCCTTCGTTCTGAAGGCGGCCTGGAAGGCGTGGAAGATCTCGTGCGCGACGACGGCCGGGCGCACGCCCGGGCGGACGACCGCGAAGACCGGCTCGCCGGGCGCGCAGGTGCGCTCGCCGTCGTAGGGGCGCACGAACGCGGTCGCGTGCTCCGGCACCTTCTTCCGTCCCGTTCTTCTGGCATCGGTGACGTAGACGTCGAGCGCGCCGTCCGGTCCGTGGAAGCAGCGCTCGCGCCCGTCCGCCGGCGGTCTGCGGCCGAGCAGTCTGAGGAATCTCGGGTAGATCCGTCCGCTGATCTCGGGCGCGAGCGCCTTCGCCGTGCGCGCGGCCGCCGCGTCGCCTCTGGCGTGCAGCAGCCGCACCGGCCCGGCCTTGACGACGGCAAATCTGTCGAAGTCGCCGGTGAGGCAGGCGGCGGCTGCGGAGGCGGCGGGGCCGGCCGCAGACGGCGCGGCGGCGGCCGGCCCGGCGGCGCAGCCGAGCGCGAGCGCGGCGAGCGCCAGCGGCGCCGCCAGCGGGCGCCTGCGTGCGTGGAAGCGAGAACGGGAGCGGTCCATGCTTCCACTCTCGGGCGCCGCCTCCGTCGCCACATCGGGGACACCCCCGAGAGATCCCGCGACCGCGCCCGTCAGCTCCACAGCGCCGACAGCGGCAGCGCCCACAGACGATCCCCGAGCGGCAGCGTGGTGCGCCCGGTATAGAGCACGGCGCCGGCGACGAAGCGCTCGCCGAGCCGCTCGCGCAGAAAGCGCAGACCGAGCGTGTCGGAGCTGCCGATCGACGCGGCGGCTTTGATCTCGACGCCGACGACGCGACCGTCGGTCGTCTCGATCACGACGTCGACCTCGCGGCCGTCGCGGTCGCGGTAGAACCAGAGGCCGCTGAGGAACTGCTCGCACCAGCCGGCCTGCCGCAGCAGCTCGTTGACGGCGAACGTCTCCGTCGCGCGTCCGCCCAGCGCCCCGTCGCGCACGAGCCGCTCGGAAGTGGCGCCGATCAGCGCGCAGAGCATCCCGCTGTCGGTGAGGAAGAGCTTCGGCGACTTGACCTCACGTTGGCTGAGGTTCCCCGACCACGGCCGCAGCCGGTGGACGAGGAAGAGCTGTTCGAGCAGCGCGGTGTGATCGCGCGCCGTCTTCGGGTTGTACTGGAGGTCGCGCGCGAGGCTGTCGAAGTTCGCCAGCTCGCTCGACCGTGCCGCGAGCAGGCGCAGCAGGCGCGGCACCGACTCCGTCTGAAGCTGCGGTGCGGCCACGTCCCGCAGGTCGCGGCCGAGCAGCGTCTCGACGTACGACTGGAAGTAGCCCTGGCGCCGGGCCGCGGTGCGCTGGTGCGCATCGGGGAAGCCGCCGCGGGCGATCGTGTCCGCGTAGGCGACCAGTCCCGGCGACTGGTCGTAGAGCAGCGGCGGATCCACGGCGAAGAGCCGGTCGATCAAGGTCGTCGCGCTGCCCGTCAGCTCGCTCTGGGCGAGCGGCCAGAGGCGCAGGTACTCGGCGCGGCCGGGCAGCGCATCGGCGACGCCGCGCTGCGTCAGCAGGTTGGCCGATCCGGTGATCAGGAACTGCCCTGGGCGGGGGTCCTCGTCGACGACGATCTTGATCGCGAGCATCAGGTTCGGCGCCCGCTGTATCTCGTCGATGATCGCGGGCCGTCGCAGCGCGGCGACGAAACCGTCGGGATCGGCGACGGCCTCGTCGCGCACCGCCTGGTCGTCGAGCGTCACGTAGCTGCGGAAGCGATCGCCGTCGAGCAGCGTCCGCGCCAGCGTGCTCTTGCCCGCTTGTCGCGGCCCGAGGATCGCGGCGACCCGCGTGTCGTCGAGAACCTCGCGAAGCGACGGCGTGAGGGCTCGCTCGATCAGCGCCATGACGGCAGGGTACCGATCTCGCAGATCAGCAGGATTTAGGCTCGCAGATCTGTAGAGTTGGTAGTCGCAGATCCGCAGGTTCTTGTTACGCAGTCCGGCAGCGTCCCGGGAGCGGGTAGAACTGACCCCGCGACCGCGACAGACGAGGAGGAACAGCGATGTTGTTTGGCAAGGAGCACGTCGAGCGCTACGAGCAGACGGATGGCGCCGAGGGTCATGAGTGGCAGGGCACGACGGCGCTGATCCTGACGACGAGAGGCCGCAAGTCCGGTGAGACGCGCAGAACGCCGCTGATCTACCAGCGCAACGGCGACGACGTGCTGATCGTCGCCTCCAGAGGTGGCGATCCGAAGCCGCCGGCGTGGTATCTCAACCTGCAAGACGAGCCGCTCGTCGGCGTCCAGATCGCGGACGACAGATTCAGCGCTCGCGCGCGCGACGCGACCGACGCCGAGAGAGCGCAGCTGTGGTCGGTCATGACCGCCGCCTGGCCGGCCTATGACGAGTACCAGGAGAAGACCGATCGGCCGATCCCGATCGTGGTGCTGGAGCGCGAGGGCTGAAGCAGCGAGCGCGGAGGGCGTCCACTCGGAGTGTCCGCGTGCCACCATGCGCGGATGCACCCCGACTGGCTCGGCAGCCCGCAGCATGTCGTCGGCGGAGCGGTCGTCGCCGTGGTCACGGTGCTGATCGCCCGCCGCGCCGGCACGACCGGCTGGCTGCTGCTCGGGCTGCTCGGGCTCGGCGTCGCCTCGCTGGCGGAGGTCGCCGTCGAGCTCGCCGAGTACTTCCTCAGAACGGCGCACGCGACCGCGTACCACGACACGGTCGCCGACCTCGCGGCGACGCTGGTCGGAGCCGTGCTCGGCACCGCGGCGGCGCTGCTGGTCGGCGTGCGCCGCGACGCGCGCCGACCAGCGTGACCGGCTGACCGCTACTTCAGCGTCACTCTGCGCACGCCGAGCGTGCGCAGGTTGCCGGAGCGGTCGAAGGTCGAGACGCGGACGCGGTAGCTGCCCTTCGGCAGTCTCGCCTTCGCGACGCCGACGCTCCACGAGCCCTTGCCCTTCGCCTTGAGAGCGATCCCGCCGGCGAGCGGGAGCGGCTTGCTGAGCGTGCCGCGCGCGGTCACGAAGCGAGCCTTGCCGCCGCTGACCGGGCGGTAGACCTCGACCAGCGTCTGCGCGACGCCGCCGGCCGCCTTGCCGCTGCCGCCGACGCAGCCGGCGTCGAGTGCGACACCCTGGACCCACAGCTTCTTCGCCTTCGCCGCGAGCTGCGTGAGCTTCACCACGGGCTTCGTCGTGTCGGAGCAGACGCCGGGCGTCGGCGCCGTTCTCGGCGGGTCGACGATCGGGCCCGGTGCAACGGAGGGCGGACCGTCCGGCGGCGGGATCACCGGGTCGACGGGCTTGGCCGACTCCTGGAAGATCACGTCGGCGAGCTGGATCGAGCCGGTCGCCGTGCGCGTGCCGAAGCCAAGCTCGACGGCGGTGACCTGCGTCAGGTCGACGCCTCTGAACGTCCCCAGCGGGATGCGGATGCCGTTCAGCACGATGTGCCGGTAGGTCGTGCCGATCGACGGCTCCAGCGACGTCGTCCACGCGGCGGCGTTCGTCGTCGCGCGGTTGCCGGCGGCGTCGATCAGCGTGACGTCGAAGTCCTGCGTCGCGCTGTTGGGCGTGGAGCCGTCGCCGGCCGGGTTGCGCAGATCGTGGCGGTTGGTGGCCGCGCGCAGGTCGAGCACGCCGAAGCCGGAGACGTCCGTCGCCGCGGGCAGCGCCGCGTTGATCGATGCCGGCCCCTCCCAGGCGACGGTGAACTGGTTGCCCTTCGAGCGGTTGCCCTCGACGATCTCTCTTCTGGGGTCCGTGATCACTCTGCCGAAGCTGTTCAGCTCGGGGCAGACGGGATACGCCGCTCTGTAGATCGGTCCAGCGCGGTAGGCGAGGTCGTACGGGTTGCAGACCTCAAACCGCGACAGGCCGGTCGTCGTCAGCTCGCCGCCGGTGGCGGTTCTCGTGCTCAGCAGCGGATCGATCGGCGTGATGAGGCCGCCGAGGCTCGGGTCCGGCTGGGGATCCGCGATCGGCGTCGGTCTCAGCACGACGAGGCGGGCGCCGTCCGGGGCGACGTAGGAGGTCTTGACCTGCTCGGCGAGACCCTTGCCGCTCTCGCGCGGGGCGGCCGTCTCCGGCAGCGTGACCTCGCCCGTCATGACCGGGTCGAACGCTCTCTCGTCGCCGACGTAGCGGCGCATGAACGAGTTCATCAGCGCGGCGCCGACGCGGCGCTGGTCGGCCGGCGTCAGGCGCGCGGTCGTCGCGGCGCTGCGCGTGCAGGCAGGGTCGCTCGTGTTGCCGAAGTCGTCCTGCGTCCAGACGGTGTTGAAGAAGTTGTGGTTCGTCCCCTGCACGTACCACTGCACCTTCGCGAAGGTGTCCGTTCTCTGGCCCGCGTTGTCGGTCGGGTACTTCGCGTTCTCGAAGAAGCGCGCCCCCTGCAGCGTCGAGACGTCGCCGTCGCACGCCGGCAGCAGCACGCCGTAGTTGGTGCCGTACGGCATCTTGTTCGCCGTGTAGTTGACCGGCGCGAGCGCGAGCACGGCATCGAGCGTGAACCGCTGGAAGCCGCTTCTGGGTCTGGTGATGTTGCGCGTGTAGCCGATGAAGTCGGTGACCGCGTCACCGCCGCGCGAGTGGCCCATCAGGCCGATGCCGTCGGCGAACTCGAGCTTGCCGACGAGCTTCGTGCCGACCGTGTGGTCCGGCTCGCCGGGCACGTACGGACCAGCGCCGTTGTTCCAGCGCCACAGCAGCTCGAGGTTGGCCTGGATGATCTGCGAGCGGGCGTTGGCGCCGCCATCTCTCCAGTCGTTGTCGAAGTTGGCCGTGTTCGTCTCGACGCTGATCACCGCGTAGCCGTGACTGGCGAGGTTCTTCGCCATGTAGTCGTAGCCGGCGTACGAACGCACGTCGGTCTCGATCGGCGTGCCGTCGGGCGCGGTCGTGTCGTCGCAGATTCTCTGCGTGGGGTCGACCGGCCCGCCGATGCAGGCGGCGTGGCGACCGTGATCGAAGACGATCACCTTCGCCGCGTCGGTGTCCTCCGGATAGGTGATCGAGCCGCGCAGTGGCACCTGCGTGGTGCTGATCCCGTCGGCCAGTCTCAGCAGCAGGTTGCCGGCCTCGTAGTCGATCTTCTTCGTCGGATGCGAGCCGTACGCGAGCGGGTCGGGCAGCTCGGCGGCGACCGCCGACGCGCTCAGCGAGAGCGCCGCGAGAGCGCCGGTCACGGCCGCGAGCACGCGCGACCGGTGAGAGAGGATCCTGGTCAAAGTGAGCCTTTCGAAGCGAGGAGCAACCCTTCTTAGCTGGCGTTGAGAAACCACGCCAACGCTCCCGCACAAGTTCGGACCGGCGGTCGGAAGCGACCTCTGTGAGTCTGTGCACACGGGCCATGGCGCGCGGCGCCGCGACGTGATCGCGGCATCCGGCATGGGTACCTTGGACAGAGACCCCCTCCGAGACGAGCGACTGTGATCGACCTCAGCATCCTCAATCCCGAGCAGCGCGACGGCGCGCTCGAGCGCATGGCGAACGAGACCTTCGAGGTGGTCGTGATCGGCGGCGGCGTCGTCGGGACCGGCTCAGCGCTCGACGCCGCCTCGCGCGGGCTGTCGGTCGCGCTCGTCGAGGCGCGCGACTTCGCCTCCGGCACCTCCAGCCGCTCCAGCAAGCTGATCCACGGCGGCCTGCGCTACCTCGAGCAGCTCGACTTCAGACTGGTGCGCGAGGCGCTGCGCGAGCGCAGCCTGCTGCTCAACACGCTGGCGCCGCACCTCGTCAAGCCGGTCCCGTTCCTGTATCCGCTGGAGCACCACGTGTGGGAGCGCGGCTACGTCGGCGCCGGCATGGTGCTCTATGACGAGCTGGCCGGCCACGACGGCGTGCCGAGACACCGCCACCTGACCAAGCGCCAGGCGCTGCGGCTCGCGCCGGGGCTGAAGCCCGACACGCTGATCGGCGGGATCCAGTACTACGACGGCAGAGTCGACGACGCGCGCCACACGCTGACGGTCGCCCGCACCGCCGCCCACTACGGCGCCGCCGTCGCCAACAACGCGCCGGTGATCGGCTTCCTGCGCGAGGGCGAGCGCGTCACCGGCGTGCGCGTGCGCGACGTCGTCAGCGGGCGCGAGATCGAGGTGCGCGCCCAGCAGGTCGTCAACTCGACCGGCGTCTGGACCGACGACATCCAGCACCTCGTCGGCGAGCGCGGCAAGTTCAGAGTGCGCGCCTCCAAGGGCGTCCACCTCGTCGTCCCGAGAGATCGCATCCAGCTCGACACCGGCCTGATCCTCAGAACGGAGAAGTCGGTCCTGTTCGTGATCCCGTGGGGCCGTCACTGGATCGTCGGCACGACCGACACCGACTGGGAGCTGAGCAAGGCCCACCCGGCCGCCAGCCGCACCGACATCGACTACGTGCTCGAACACGCCAACAAGGTGCTCTCGCAACCGCTCACCCACGCCGACGTGGAGGGCGTCTACGCCGGCCTGCGGCCGCTGCTCTCCGGCGAGTCGGAGTCGAGCTCGAAGCTCAGCCGCGAGCACAGCGTCGCGGTGCCGGTGCCGGGACTGGTCGCGGTCGCGGGCGGCAAGTACACGACCTACCGCGTGATGGCGAAGGACGCGATCGACGCCGCCGCGCGCGGGATCGACCGCTCCGTCCCGCCGTCGGCGACCCACCGCACCGAGCTGCTCGGCGCCGAGGGCTACTGGGCGCTGTGGAACGGCCGCCAGCGGCTGGCGCAGGAGAGCGGTCTGCACACCGCGCGGATCGAGCACCTGCTCAACCGCTACGGCTCGCGCACCGAGGAGCTGCTCGACCTCGTCAGAGCGCGCCCGGAGCTGGCCGAGCCGCTGCCCGGCGCCGACGACTACCTCAAGGTCGAGGTCGTCCACGCCGCCTCGCACGAGGGTGCCCGCCACCTCGACGACGTGCTCGCGCGCCGCACGCGGATCTCGATCGAGACCTTCCACCGCGGCACCGAGACGGCGCAGACGGCGGCTGAGCTGATGGGCGAGGTGCTCGGCTGGAGCAGCGCCGAGATCAGAAGAGAGGTCGACGCCTACGTCGCGCGCGTGGAGGCGGAGCGGCGCTCGCAGGAGCAGCCCGACGACAAGGCCGCCGACGAGGTCCGCACGGCCGCGCCCGACCTGCTGGCGGGCGTGACCGGGGACGCGTAGGGATCGGCACGTCGCTGCGGCGGAGGCCCATGCGGGCCGACCGCCGCAGCGCACCGCTCAGCGCACGCGCAGCGCCGTCGTCGTGACGACCCGGCCGGAGCGGTCGCCGTTGGTGGCGACGACCGTCACGCGGTAGCGGCCCGCGACGAGCGCGCGGCCACCGGCGCGTGCCGGCAGCGTGACGACATGGCGTCCTGCGGCGCGGCGCCCGAGTCGCACCGTCCCGAGCGTGTGGGCGCGGCCCTTGGACAGCGCGACGATCCGCAGCGCCACGATCGCCGGACGGCGCAGGCTGAAGCGCACCAGCGGCCGGCGCGCGGAGGCGACGGCGCGCGGCTTGGCGTCTGCGCCGTGCGGAGCGCGACCGATCGGACGCTCGGGCTGCGCCACGTCTCCGCCGCCGTTCCCTCTGTCTCCGCTGCCACCGCCGTCGACCGGCGGCGGGTAGACGGGCGGGTTGCTCTCGAACGCGCCGGCGTCGCAGCCGGTCTCGTACGGTCGCGGCACGCCGCGCTGGTCCAGGGTCGCACGGGTGTACCAGTTCGGATCGCAGCTGCCGGCGTCGATCGCCGCGCTGCCCGACAGCAGCGGGATCGTGGCGGTCGGCCCGCCGTGATCGCCGAGCAGGCCGAGTCTCGCGTCGCCGCGCGTCGCGAAGCCGCATTGGCCGGCCGCGTCATCCTCGACGTCGCCACCGAGCGACAGCGGGTGGAAGGAGCAGTTCTCGCTCCCGGGCGCGGCCTCGCCCTCGGCGACCAGCGCTCCGATCGCCGTCATCGGGACGACCGCCGCGGCCGGCCGATGGATGTTGCCGCCGACGCCCGCGGGGTCGCCGTCGGCGTCGGTCGTCTCGGCGACGTTGCGCGCGACCGTCGACATCACGAGCTGATCGCGGTTGTCGCCGCTTCTGCCGTCCTCGTTGCCGGCGATGCCGCCGCCGCTGGCGACACCTCGGCTGGCGCCCGCGCCGGCTGCGCCGGCCCGGGCGACTTTGTCGGCGATCGTCGCGCGGAGGATCAGGAAGGTCGGCTCGGCGTAGACGCCGCCGCCCGACGCCGCGCCGCTGAGGCCGCTGCCGACAGCCTCCGCGCCCTGCGCGACATTCCCGGAGACGGTCGTGCCCCAGATGTCGA
>DATIOB010000828.1:0-1602 GCA_035473605.1 Conexibacter sp. | reverse complement strand
GCGACGACGCCAACGCAAGCGCCAACTCGTCATCCGCTCGTTCTCGGCTCCAGACGAAAGCCGCTCGTAGATTGTCTATTTCGGCTTCCGCCCACTCGACGCGCTCTTGGTAGCCGCTGTCAACAGGCGCGTCCAGCACGGCCGCCGTCGCGGTGTAGTGATCGCGGTGACGGGTCCGGACATCGTCACCTTCGCGGGCCTCGCGGAGCTTCTCCTGTGCGTACTGACGGACGGTTTCCAGCAGCCGGTAGCGGGTGCCGTGCCCGGTGTCCTCGGCCACGACAAGCGACTTGTCCACCAGTAGCGTGAGTTGGTCGAGCACTTGGTAGCGCTCCAGTTCGCCGCCGGCAACAGCTTGGGCGGCGTCGAGATCGAATCCGCCGAAGAACACCGCCAGCCTGCGGAACAACAACTGTTCAGGCTCGGACAGGAGGTCGTGAGACCAGTCGACCGACGCGCGCAGCGTCTGCTGGCGCGGCATCGCCGAGCGCGCCCCGCCGGTCAATAGGCGAAAGCGGTCGCCGAGGCCGGCGGCGATCTGCTCGACGCCGAGCACGCGCACGCGCGCCGCGGCCAGCTCGATCGCCAGCGGGATGCCGTCGAGGTCGTGGCAGATCTGCGCGATCGCCGGGGCGTTGGCGGCGTCGACGGCGAAGTTCGGCCGCACCTTCAGCGCGCGCTCGATGAACAGGCGCACGGCGTCCGATTGGGCGACCGCCTCGACCGGCTCGGTCTGCAGCGCGGACGGAAGCGAGAGCGAGGGCACGCGCCAGTGGGTCTCGCCGTCGACGGCGAGCGGCGCGCGGCTCGTGGCGAGCACGCTCACGCCGGGGCAGCCGCGCAGCAGCGCGTCGGCGCTCGCCGCACAGGCGTCGAGCAGGTGCTCGCAGTTGTCGAGCACGACCAGCGCCTGCGCGCCGGCGAGGTGCGCGACGGACGCCTCCAGCGAGGACTGGCCGGGCAGCGGCTTGACGCCGAGCGCCTCGCCGAGCGTCGGCCCGACGGCGTCGGGGTCGGCGAGCGGCGCGAGCTCGACCCACCAGACGCCGCCGGGGAAGCGCTCGAGCGCGTCGGCCGCGGCCTGTGCCGCCAAGCGCGTCTTGCCGCAGCCGCCGGCGCCGGTCAGCGTAAGCAGGCGCGTCTGCGCCAGCGCCTCGCCGATGTCGCGCAGCTCGCCGCTGCGCCCGACGAAGCTGGTCAGCTGCTCGGGCAGGTTGTTCGGCAGCGCATCGAGCGAGCGCAGCGGCTCGGCGCTCTGCGGCAGGTCGGGATGGCTGAGCAGGAAGACGTGCTCGGGGCGGCCGAGGTCGCGCAGCCTGTGCGAGCCGAGGTCGAGCAGCTCGGCCCCGTCGGGTAGCCGCTCGACGACGAGGTCGTGCACGGCGCGCGAGAGCAGCGTCTGCCCGCCGTGCGCGATCGCACGAAGGCGCGCGCAGCGGCTGAGGGCGACGCCGAAGTAGTTGCCCTCGTCGCGCAGCTGCGCCTCGGCCGTGTGCAGCGCGATCCGCACGCGCAGGTCGAGCTCCCCCGGCCACGCCTGCGCGGCTAGCGCGCGCTGGGCGGCGAGCGCCGCCGCGAGCGCGTCGGACGCTCGCGAGAAGG
>DATIOB010000827.1:0-14065 GCA_035473605.1 Conexibacter sp. | reverse complement strand
GCCGAGGAGGGTGGCGGCGGGCGCGGTTGACGCGCCGCGAGCCGATCGGGGCGGCTCGGCTAGGAGCCGAGCGTCGACCAGACTTCGGTCTTCGTCCGAATCCGCTCGATCACGGCGTCGGTGAACTCGGTCGTGCCGGCGTGGCCGCCGAGGTCGGGCGTCTTGACACCGGTCGCGATCGCCTCGAGGACCGACTCGTAGATCGCGCGCGAGGCGCGTTCGGCGCCGGCATGGTCGCCCTCGGCGGCGTGGCGCAGGACGGCGCCAGCGGCCAGCAGCATCGCCATCGGGTTGGCGATGTCCTTGCCCTCGAGTGCCGGCGCCGTCCCGTGCGGCGCCTCGGCCATCGCGACCTGCGTGCGGAAGTCGTCGTCGAAGGCCAGCAGCACCGATTCCGCGCCCGCGATCGAGCCGAACATCGGCAGCACCAGGTCCGAGAGGCAGTCGCCGTCGCGGTTGAGCGCCGGCACGACGAGCGGCTCGTCGGCCGCGCCGCCGACGAGACCGGCGTAGGTCGCGTCGATCAGGACCGGCTCGTAGGAGACGTCCGGATGGCGCGCGGCGGCGGCGTCCATCTCCTCCTTGAGCATCCCCTCGTACACGGGGGAGACGGTCCACTTCGGGCCGCCGTAGACGCGTGCCTGCATCCCGCGCGCGGCGCGGAAGGCGTACTCGGAGACGGCGCGGCAGGTCGAGCGGGTGATGTGCTCGGTGCGGTAGGCGACCTCTTCGTCGGCGCCGGCGCTGCCCTCGCGCCACTGCTTGGCGCCGTAGGCGTCCTCGATCGCCATGCGGACGATCGAGATCGGGTAGTGGACGCCGGCGATCGGCGTCACGCCCGGGATGCGGCGGCCGGTGCGGATGATGACCTTGCCGTCGACCTCTTCACGCAGGATGCGGTTCGGTGAGCCGACGTCGTCGGCGCCCTCCGGCGTGATCGTGGCGGCCTTGATGCCGAAGCCGGACGCGCGCATCGCGACGGCGGCCTCGTGGACGACGGCGTTCTCCGTCGCGCGGCGGTTCTCGAGCGAGAGGTCGAAGCGCTCCAGTTCGAGCGCGAGACCCGTCACCTCCGGATCGAGCACGCGCACGGCCTGGTCGAGCAGCTCCTGGCCTGTCTCGTCGCCTTCGAGGATCGTGATCTTCAGCGGCTCGGACATGGGCCGGACGATAGCCGAGAGGGTCACCCTGAAAACCTGTGGGAGCGGCTGAATCGAACGTGCGTCGAGCGCCTCCGCGCCGTCCCGCGCGCGCCGTGCGTCGTGCCGCGGCGCTAGGGTCTGGCCCGTGGATGCGTTGAGATGCAGCTGGTGCGGGGTCGAGATCGGAGCTGACGAGGGCTACCGCGCGGCGGAGCAGGCGGGGGAGCGGTTCGCCGCCTTCTGCCGCCTCGAGCACGTTGTCCCGTGGGCGATCCAGGGCCCGCACTGGACGGCCGGGACGCTCGCGCAGCAGCCGCGCGAGGAGCCTGGGCTGGCGAGATGCGCCCACTGCGACGCCGCGCTCGACGAGACGCGCGTGCTGCTCGTCCGGCACCGCGGCGAATACCGCATCGCCGACGCCTTCTGCACGACCGACCACATGAAGACGTGGGCGTCCGCGGGCGGGCGCTGGCAGTAGCGGCAGCCCGCCTCAGGGCTCGCGCGAGGAGCCGGAGCTGACCGGCTCGCGCTTCCCGTCGGCGTCCATGACGATCCCGTTCGCCGCCGGGTGGAGCGTTCTGCGCAGCGCCACGGAGACGACGGCGCCGATCAGCGGCCCGGCGCAGGCGAGCGCGATCGCCCAGCGCGCGTTCGCGGCCTCCACGATCACGCCCGCGAGCGCGGCGCCGGCCGCCGCGCCGGCGACGTTGGAGGTCATCATCCACGTCGTCGCCTCGGTCGTCGTGCCCGGCGGCGCGACGTAGTCGATCAGCAGGTAGGCGGCCGCCGCCGACGGCGCCAGCGCGAGGCCGGCGATCACCGCCATCGCCGCCATCAGCGGGATCGAGTCTGCGATCAGCAGCGGCAGCGTGGTCAGCGCGAGCACGACGTGCAACACGATGAAGCGCGCGACGACGCCGCTCGACCACTGGCGCGCGCCGTACCAGACGCCGCCGAGCACGCTGCCGACCGCCATCACCGACAGCAGCACCCCGGCCAGCTCGGCCTTCTCGCCGTGCTCGACCGCGAAGGCCGGCAGCGCCACCTCGAGCGCGCCGAAGGAGATCCCCGTCGGCACGATCGCCAGCATCAGCGTCCGCATCCCCGGCGAGCCGAGCGCGCCGGCGCGCGTGCGCGCGTGCGCCTCGCCGCTTCTCCACGTGCGCGCCAGCGGCGCGGTCGCGAACCACAGCGTCCCGACCAGCGACAGCGCGACCGCGACGATCAGCGCGACGCTCGTCGAGCTGACGGCGATCAGCACGGTCGTGATCACCGGCCCGACGATGAAGAACGCCTCCGCCACGATCCCCTCGAACGTGTAGGCCGTGTTGCGCGCGTCGCCGTCGTCCTCGAACACCTGCGCCCAGACCGAGCGCATGCAGGCGCCCAGCGGCGGCAGCGCGGCGCCGCCGACGAAGGCGAAGAAGCACAGCACCCACGTCGCGGCCTGCTCGCGCGCGCAGGCGACGACGGCGATCACGGCGAGCGCGTTGATCAGCGTCGACGGGATCAGCACGGCCGGCTGGCCGAAGCGGTCGACCAGCCGTCCCTGGATCGGCGCCAGCAGCCCGGCGCCGATCGCCCACGCCGCGCTCGCCGCGCCGGCCGCCGCGAAGGAGCCGGTCTCGGCCCGCACCAGCAGCACGATCGCCAGCGAGAAGATGCCGATCGGGATCCGCCCGATCAGCAGCGAGAAGATCAGGCGTGCAGTCCCCGGCGGCTGCAGCAGGACCCGATAGGCGCCGAGCATCAGGGGGAGGGTTCGCCGTCAGCTCTGGCAAGGAGGACGTCGGCGTGCGGCGCGAGCGCCTCGATCACGAAGGCGACGTGCGCGTCGAAGTCGACGCCGAGCTGCTCGGCGCCGCGGCGCAGCTGCTCGCGGTCGACCGCGGCGGCGAAGCCGGCCGTCTTCATCTTCTTCTTCACCGACTTCGGCGTCATGCCCTGGAGCCCCTGAGGTCGCACGTACGCGCACGCCACGACGAACCCGCTGAGCTCGTCGACGGCGTAGAGCGCCCGTTCCATCTCCGAGTCGCGCGACAGCCCCATCTCGTCCGCGTGCGACCCGATCGCACGGATGATCTCATCCGCGACGCCGATCCGCTCCAGCTCCCGCATCGCGACGCGCGGATGGCCGTCGACCAGGGACGGGTGCCGCTCATAGTCCAGATCGTGAAGCAGGCCAGTGATGCCCCAGATTTCTTCGTCCGCTCCGAAGTGGCGCGCATACGCTCGCATCGAGAGCTCCACGGCGAGCATGTGACGGCGCAGGGAGTCCGACTCCGTCCACTCGCAAAGGAGGGTCCAGGCCTCGTCGCGCGAAATCCCCCCTGGCATGGCTGTTACCCTAGCTCAGCGCTCCGGGCTCGACCCCATCTCCGTGACCGATCTGCGGGCTCGGCGCCATCCCCCTCTTATGGAGAAGTTCGTCATACAAGGCGGCGTGCCGCTTTCCGGTACGTTCACGCCCGCAGGCAACAAGAACGGCGCTCTGCCGATCCTTGCGGCGACCCTGCTGACCGACGACGAGGTCGTCCTCAGCAACGTCCCCCGCATCAGCGACGTGCAGGCGCAGATCGAGCTGATCGCCGACCTCGGTGCGAGGGCGGAGTGGATCGGCGACAACGAGGTCGCGATCCGCGCGGAGGGCGTCACGAGGACCGACCTCGACCGCAGGCTGTCGGAGCGGATCCGCGCCTCCTTCCTGCTCGCCGGCCCGCTGCTCGCGCGCCACGGCCGCGCGCACATGCCGCCGCCCGGCGGCGACGTGATCGGCCGCCGCCGGCTCGACCCGCACCTCGACGCCTTCAAGGCGCTCGGCGCGACGATCGAGCACGACCGCGACATCCTGCTGACGGCGCCGCGCGGCCTCACGGCCTGCGACTTCCTGATGGACGAGCCGTCCGTCATGGCGACCGAGAACGCGCTGATGGCCGCCGCGCTGACGCCCGGCTCGACCGTGATCCGCAACGCCGCCTCCGAGCCGCACGTGCAGGACCTCGCGCGCATGCTCGTGAAGATGGGCGCGCAGATCGACGGGATCGGCTCCAACGTGATGACCGTCCACGGCGTCGACAGGCTGGGCGGCTGCCAGCACCGCATCGGCCCCGACCACATCGAGATCGGCTCCTTCATGGCGCTCGCCGGCGTGACCGGCGGCGAACTGCTGATCAAGGACACCTATCCCGAGGACCTGCGGATGGTGCGGCTGATCTTCGCCCGCCTGGGGCTGGAGACCGAGCTGCGCGGCAACGACCTGTTCGTGCCCGGCAACCAGAAGCTCGTCATCACCAACGACGCCGGCGGCTACCAGCCGAAGGTGGAGGACGGCCCCTGGCCGGCCTTCCCCGCCGACCTCACCTCGATCGCGCTCGCGATGGCGACGCAGTCGGAGGGCTCGGTCATCATCCACGAGAAGATGTTCGAGAACCGGCTGTTCTTCACCGACAAGCTGCAGCTGCTGGGCGCGGCGATCACGATCTGCGATCCCCATCGCGCGCTCGTGGTCGGCCCCCGCCGCCTGCGCGGCGAGCGCGTCGAGTCGCCGGACATCCGCGCCGGCATGGCGATGCTGATCGCCGCGCTCTGCGCCGACGGCACGACCGAGATCGGCAACATCCGCCAGATCGACCGCGGCTACGAGCGGATCGACGAGCGCCTGCGCGCGCTCGGCGCCCGCATCGAGCGCGTCGAAGACGGCGATCGCGCCCACGCCCACTGAGGCCGGTCACGTGATCCATCCGATCCCCAGCGGCACGCGCGACGTGCTGCCCGACGAGATGCGGGAGCTGCGCGCGATCCTCGGCGCGGCCAACGGCGTCTTCGAGCGCGCCGGCTACGGCGAGGTCGCCACGCCCGCGCTCGAGTACGAGGACACGCTCGCGATCGGCGGTGTCGGCGGCACGCTGCCGGTCTACCGCCTCTTCGACGAGCAGGGCAGGGTCCTGACGCTGCGCTCGGACATGACGGTGCCGATCGCGCGCCTGGTCGCCTCGCGCTTCTCCGGCGCCGAGCTGCCGCTGCGGCTCTGCTACTTCGCGCACGCCTACCGCGGCATCAAGCCACAGCGCGGCCAGTCGCGCGAGTTCCTGCAGGCGGGGATCGAGCTGATCGGCGCCCCGGCGCCCGACGGCACCGCCGAGGCGCTCACGCTGCTGTGCGAGACGCTCGACGCGGTCGGCCTGACGAGCTACCGGATCGGCCTCGGCGACGTCGCCCTCTACCAGGCGCTGCTCGACAGCCACGGCATCGACGGGCAGCCCCGCGAGCGGATCCTGCACGAGCTGGTGACGCGCGACTTCGTCGGCCTCGAACGCGAGGTCGACACGCTGCGGCTCGCCGACGCGACCGCGGTGGCGCAGCTGAAGCGGATCCCGCAGCTGCGCGGCGGCCCGGAGGTGCTCGACGGCCTCGACGGCGTCGCCCACGAGGCGGCCGAGGGGCTGCGCGCGATCCACGAGCGTCTCGACGCCGCCGTCGCCGAGCGCGTGATCTTCGACCTCGGTCTCGTGCGCGACCTCGGCTACTACACGGGCGCGATCTTCCAGGTCTACGACCCGCGGCTCGGCGCGCCGCTCGGCGGCGGCGGCCGCTACGACGACCTGCTCGGCCGCTTCGGCCGGCCGCTGCCCGCCGTCGGCTGGGCGCTGACCGTCGACCGGCTGCACATCGCTCTGGCCGGCGAGGAGCGCAGATGAGCGACCGCCTCACGATCGCGGTCCCGCGCGGCGCGCTGATGCGCGAGGCGCTCGACCTGCTCGACACGCTCGGGATCGACACCAGCGAGGTCCGCTCCAACGACCGCAAGCTGCTGTTCGAGGACGTCGGCATCATCACGATGCGGCCCTCGGACGTGCCGACCTACGTCGAGTCCGGCGCCGCCGACGTCGGCATCACCGGCAAGGACGTGCTGATGGAGCAGCCCGAGCGCGAGGTCTACGAGCTGCTCGACCTCGGCTTCGGCCGCTGCCTGATGGTGCTCGCCTCGGTCGCCGGCGACGACGCCGGCGCGGAGGCGCTGCGGCGCCTCGGCGTGATGCGCGTCGCGACCAAGTACCGCCGGATCGCCTCCCAGCACTTCGAGCGGACCGGCCGCCAGGTCGAGCTGGTCGAGGTCAAGGGCTCGGTCGAGCTGGCGCCGCTGACCGGCATGGTCGACGCGATCGTCGACCTGACCGCGACCGGCACGACGCTGCGCGAGAACGGCCTCGTGATCCGCGAGGAGATCGCGGTGACCACAGCGCGCCTGATCGCCAACCCGGTCGCGCACAAGCTGAAGGCCGCCGCGATCGACGCGATGGTGGAGAAGCTGCGTGCGGCTTGAGCGCCGCGCGCTGACCGATGCAGCCGCGGCTCCCGCGCTCGCGGCGGAGCTGCGTGCGCTCGCACCCGGCGGCGCCTCCGTCGCCGAGCCGGTCGCCGCGATCGTCGCCGACGTGCGCGAGCGCGGCGACGCCGCCGTGCTGGAGCTGATCAGGAGATTCGACACCGGCGGCGCGGAGCCGAAGCCGCTGCGCGTGACGCAGCCGGAGCTGGACGCGGCGCTGGCCGCGCTCGCTCCCGACGTGCGCGCCGGGCTCGAGGTCGCCGCGCAGAACATCGGCGTCGTCGCCGCGATCGGCCTCGACGAGGAGCGCGAGGTGACGCTCGGCCACGGGCAGACGATCAGGCTGCGCGAGATCCCCGTGCGGCGGGCCGCCGTCTACGTCCCCGGCGGCCGCGCGCCGTACCCGAGCACCGTCCTGATGGGCGTCGTGACGGCGGTGACGGCGGGCGTCGAGCAGGTCGTGCTGTGCGCGCCGCCCGGCCCCGACGGCGATCTGCACCCGGCGATCCTCGCCGCGGCCGCGCTCGCCGGCGCCGACGAGGTCTACCGCATGGGCGGGGCGCAGGCGATCGCCGCGCTCGCGCACGGGACCGAGACGGTCGAGGCGGTCGACGTGATCGTCGGGCCCGGCAGCCTGTGGGTGCAGGAGGCCAAGCGCCAGGTGCAGGGCACCGGGCTGGTCGGGATCGACGGCTTCGCCGGTCCCAGCGACGTGCTCGTGCTGTTCGACCGCGACGCCGACCTGCGCGCGGTCGCGCTCGACCTGCGCGCGCAGGCCGAGCACGGCGGCGACAGCCTCGTCATCGCGGTCTCTCCGGACGGCGACGCGATCGAGGCGCTCTCGGAAGGTCTTTCGGTGGTGCCCGAGCCGGGGATCGGCGCGCTCGTGCAGACGGCCGACCTCGCCGACGCGCTCGCGCTCGCCAACGCCTTCGCGCCCGAGCACCTCGAGCTGATCGGCGAGCGCGCCGAGACGCTGGCGCCCGAGATCCGCAACGCCGGCTGCCTCTTCGTCGGGCGCAACGGCGCGACCGCCTTCGGCGACTACGTCGCCGGCTCCAACCACACGCTGCCGACCGACGGCGCCGCCCGCTTCGCCTCCGGCCTCTCCACGCGCCACTTCCGCCGCCGCATGACGGAGGTGCGGATCCCCGACGCGGCGGCCGCGACGCTCGCGCCGGCCGGCGCCGCGATCGCCCGCGCGGAGGGCTTCGAACTGCACGCCCAGTCCATGGAAGCGCGTATCCGGGAGAATCCTTCGTCATGAGCGAGCGCACCGCGACGATCGACCGCAAGACGGGCGAGACCGACATCCGCCTGACGCTGGGCCTCGACGGCACCGGCGCCGGCGAGCGCACTACCGGCGTCGGCTTCTTCGACCACATGCTCGACCTGCTCGCGCGCCACGGCCGGCTCGACCTCGCCGTCGCCGCGACCGGCGACCTCGACACCGGCGGTCACCACACCGTCGAGGACGTCGGCATCTGCCTCGGGCAGGCGCTCGACCGCGCGCTCGGCGACCGCAGAGGGATCTACCGCTACGGCTCCGCGACCGTCCCGATGGACGAGGCGCGCGCGTCGGTCGCGATCGACATCTCCGGCCGCGCCTACGTCGCGTGGGAGGCGTCGCTGCCGCCCGGCGCGATCGGCAACTACGACCACGAGCTGACCGAGGAGTTCTTCCGCGCCGTCGCGGGCAACGCCAGAATGGCGCTGCACCTCACGGTCGAGGCGGGCACGAACATCCACCACATCATCGAGGCGCTCTTCAAGGCGTTCGCGCGCGCGCTGCGCGCCGCCGTCGCGATCGACCCGACCGAGACCGGCGTGCCGAGCACGAAGGGGACGTTGACCGCATGAGCGCCACGCCGACCGTCGCGATCCTCGACTACGGGATGGGCAACCGCCGCTCGGTCGAGAAGGCGTTCGCGCACGTCGGCGCGACGCCGCTGGTGACGCGCGACCACGAGGCGATCCGCGCCGCCGACGGCGTCGTCGTGCCGGGCGTCGGCGCCTTCCCGCGCGCGATGCGCAACCTGCGCGAGCTGGGTCTCGACGAGGTGATCCGCGAGCGCGCCGCCGCCGGCGTGCCGGTGCTGGGGATCTGCCTCGGGATGCAGCTGCTGTTCGAGCGCTCGGTCGAGGTCGAGCCCGCGACCGGCCTGGGCCTGCTCGCCGGCGAGGTGACGCCGCTGGACGCGAAGGGCGAGCGGGTCCCGCACATCGGCTGGAACGTCGTTCGCTTCGAGCGCGCCACGCGCCTCAACGCAGCGCTCCCGGAGGCGGTCGCCTTCTACCACGTGCACTCGTTCGTGGTGCGCCCGACCGACCCCTCCGACGCGCTCGGCACCGCCGTCTACGGCGAGCGGTTCGTCAGCGCGGTCGCGCGCGACAACGTCTTCGGCGTCCAGTTCCACCCCGAGAAGTCCTCGCGCTTCGGGCTCAGGCTGCTGGCCAGCTTCAGCGCCGCGTGCGGCGGCTCGGACGCCGTCTCCGACCACGAACGATCCCAAGCGACGGCATGATCCTCTATCCCGCAATCGACATCCGCGGCGGCAGCGCCGTGCGCCTCAGACAGGGCGACTTCGCCGACGAGACCGTCTACGACGCCGACCCGCTCAGCGCCGCGCGCGCGTGGGTCGAGGGCGGCGCCAGATGGCTGCACGTCGTCGACCTCGACGGCGCCCGCGACGGCAGACCGGCCAACCTCGAGCACCTGCGGCGGATCGCCGGCGAGCTGGGCGTCCCGGTCGAGTTCGGCGGCGGGCTGCGCTCGCGCGCCTCGGTCGACGCCGCGATCGCGGCCGGCGCCGAGCGCGTGATCCTCGGCACCGCCGCCTTCACCGACGTCGACTTCCTCGACGACGTCGTCGCCGCCTACGGCTCGCGCGTCGTCGTCTCCGTCGACGTGCGCGGCGGCCGCGTCGCCAGCTCCGGCTGGAAGCAGCAGACCGAGATGGAGGCGTCGGCCGTGATCGACCACCTCCAGCGGCGCGGCGTCAAGAAGCTCGTCTACTCGAACATCGAGCGCGACGGGATGCTGACGGGCCCCGACCTCGACGAGGTCAAGCGGGTCGCCGAGGCGGTCAGAGGCAGCTTCATATATTCCGGCGGGATCGGCACGCTCGACCACCTCGCCGCGCTTGCGAGCCTGCGCCAGGTCAACCTCAACGGCGTGATCGTCGGGAAGGCGCTGTACGAGCGCAAGTTCACGATCGCCGAGGCGCTCGCCGCGCTGAAGCCGGTCGCGAAGGCGTAGGGGCGTGCACGCCAAGCGCGTCATCCCCTGTCTCGACGTCGACGCCGGTCGCGTCGTGAAGGGCACGGCCTTCGTCGACATCAGAGATGCCGGCGACCCGATCGAGCTGGCGGAGCGCTACGACGCCGCCGGCGCCGACGAGCTGGTCTTCCTCGACATCACGGCGACCTCCTCGCAGCGCGAAACCGTCGTCGAGCTGGCGCGGCGGACCGCCGACAACGTCTTCATCCCGTTCACGATCGGCGGCGGGATCCGCTCGGTCGAGGATGCGCAGGCCGTGCTCGACGCCGGCGCCGACAAGGTCGCGGTCAACTCGGCCGCGGTCAAGCGGCCTGAGCTGATCGACGAGATGGCCGAGCAGTTCGGCGCGCAGTGCGTCGTGCTGGCGATCGACGCCAAGCAGCGCGAGGGCTCCGATCCGCCGTCGTGGGAGGTCTTCGTCGCCGGCGGGCGCACGCCGACCGGCCGCGACGCCGTCGAGTGGGCGCGCGAGGGCGCCGAGCGCGGCGCCGGCGAGATCCTGCTGACGTCGATGGACAGAGACGGCAGCAACGTCGGCTACGACCTGCCGCTGACAAGCGCCGTCGCGGCGGCCGTCGGCGTGCCGGTGATCGCCTCCGGCGGCGCGGGCACGCTCGACCACCTGACCGAGGCGCTCGACGCCGGCGCCGACGCCGTGCTGTGCGCCTCGATCCTGCACTACGGCACGTTCACGGTGCCGCAGATCAAGCAGCATCTGGCGGAGGCCGGCGTGCCGATCCGCGTCGTCGACTGACGCTCAGTCGCGGTTGCTTCTGCGCGCCGCTCTTGTGGCGGCGCGTCTCGCTCTTCTCGCCGCTCTTCTGACGGCTCTTCTCGCGGCTCTCCTGGCCGTTCTTCTCGCGACCGCTCTGCGTGCGGCTCTTCTCTTCGCGGCGCTTCTGGCGGCTGCCTCGCGCGCCTTGGCGCGGTCGAGACGGACCGCTTCGACGGCCGCCGCCTGCGCTCGTCTCCACGCTCTCGGTCTGCGCGTCGGCAGCATCTCGAAGATGTTGTTGTAGCCGACGAGGTAGAGCGCGCGGCGGTCGGCGACGACCGGCGTGTAGGAGCCCTCGACGAATCTGAAGACCTGCTTGCCGGTGCGCGTGTTGAGCCCGTGCGTGTCGTAGGCGCCGAGGTTCGAGAAGTAGACGACGTTGCCGATGATCGTCGGCGAGCCGGAGATGCGGTTGCCGCTGGCGAAGCGCCAGCGGACATCGCCCGAGCGCGCGTCGAAGGCGTAGAAGTTGCCGTCGTAGGAGCCGGCGTAGACGGTCGGGCCGAGCCCGTCGACGTTGGCGACGGCCGGCGCGGCGTAGACGTAGCCGCCGGTCCCGGTCGCCCACGCGAGCGTGCCGTCCTTCGCCGAGAAGGAGTAGACGCGGCTGTCGGTGTTGCCGATGTAGACGCGCCCGAAGGCGACCGCGGGCGTCGAGTAGAACTGGCCCGAGCCGAAGCCGAAGCGGGTGCCGCTGGTGCCGACCTCCCAGACGCGCTTGCCGTCGCGCGCCCGCACGGCGTGGACCTTGCCGCCGTAGTCGCCGAAGTAGAGGTTGCCGTCGGCGAAGGCCGGCGCGCCCTTGACGGCGCCGGCGGCCTCGTAGGTCCAGCGCGTGCGGCCGGTTCTGGCGTCGAGCGCGAAGACGGTGCCGTTCTCGCTGCCGAAGAAGAGCATGCCGCCGTGCAGCAGCGGCGAGGACTCGGCGCGGCTGGGCAGGTCGCGCGACCACAGCGGCTTGCCGTCCGTCTCGCGGAAGGCGGCGACTCTGCCGGCGTCGGCGTTGTCGAACCGCTCCAGCGCGACGACGTAGACGTTGCCGTCGCCGATCGCGGGGGAGGCGGCGGCCAGCCTGCCGACGTGCTGGCGCCACTGGATCGCGCCGCTGACCTTGTTGAGCGAGCGCAGCCAGCCGTCGTCGTCGAAGACGTAGAGGTTGGCCCCTCTGATCACCGGCGGGAACTCGATCAGCACGTCGCCGCGGTAGGTCCAGCCGCGCGTGAACGGCGGTCTGAGGTAGTCCGGAGCGGTCGTCCAGTCGCGCGTGCGCGCATCGGAGAGGCCGTAGGTCGGCCACGAGAAGGTGTCGACCGGTCTCGCTCTCGGTCTCGGCGGCGGTGGGGGCTGCGGCTGCGTCTCGGTCTCGGACGTGGCGGTGAACGCGACGTCGGGATTGGAGACGTCGCCCGGCTCCCGCAGCAGCAGGAAGGCGGCGGCGCCGCCCGCCACGAGCAGGACGGCGACGGCCGCGAGGGCGACGAGCAGACCGCGCCGGCGGCGGGGCTTGGGGCTCGGCATCGGCCGCGCATGGTAGTACAGCGCTGTGACGATCACTCCCGAGCAGGTCCCCGCGCGC
This sequence comes from Conexibacter sp., assembly GCA_035473605.1. Classification (GTDB taxonomy): domain Bacteria; phylum Actinomycetota; class Thermoleophilia; order Solirubrobacterales; family Solirubrobacteraceae; genus Conexibacter. Next base: position 1,966 of record DATIOB010000827.1, on the reverse strand, counting down.
CTGCGCGCACTGGCGGCCGCGGCGCCGCTGCTGGCCGCGCTGGAGGGCGCCGAGGAGGTCCGCGTCGTCGGTGGCGCCGTGCGCGACCTGCTGCTCGGCGGCGCGCCGCTCGACCTCGACCTCGTCACCGACGGCGACGTCGAGACGGTCGCGGCGCGGATCGCGGCGGCGCTGGGGGAGGAGGCCGAGGTCGCCGGCCACGAGCGCTTCGGGACGGTCGTCGTGCGCGGCGGCGGCCACGCCTACGACGTCGTGCGGGCGCGGGCAGAGAGCTACTCGGCGCCGGGCGCGCTGCCCGACGTGCGGCCGGGCAGCTTCGCCGAGGACCTCGCGCGGCGCGACTTCACCGTCAACGCGATCGCGACGACGCTCGACGGCCGCCTCGACGCCGTCCCGCACGCGCTCGACGACCTTGCCGCCGGGCGGATGCGGGTCCTGCACGAGCGCTCCTTCGCGGACGACCCGACGCGGCTGCTGCGGCTGGTCCGCTATGCGACGCGGCTGCGCTTCGCGACCGAGCCGCGGACGGCGGAGCTGGCGCGCGCGGCGATCGACGGCGGGGCGCTTGCGACGATCAGCGGCGCGCGGATCGGCGCGGAGCTGCGGCGCACGCTGCGCGAGCCGAGCGCGGGGGAGGCACTGGCCGAGATCGCGAGCTGGGGCGGCGGCGACGCGCTCGTGCCGGGGCTGCGCTTCGACGCCGCGCTGGCGGCGCGGGGGCGCGCGCTGCTGGCGCCCGACGGTCGCCTCGACCTGCTGCTGCTGGCGGTCGCCGTGCTGCGCGTCGGCAGGCCGCTCGCCGGCTGGCTGGCGGCGCTCGACTTCCCGGCGCGCGACCGCGACGTCGTCAGCGCCGCGGCCGGCGAGGCCTCGCACCTGGGCGAGCGGCTGGCGGCGCTCGGAGGTGCTCCGGCCTCCGCGATCGTCGCGACGCTGCGCGGTGCGAGTCCCGAGCTGGCCGCGCTCGCGGGTGCGCTCGGCGGGGAGCAGGCGGCCGCCGCGGTGCGCCGCTGGCGCACGGAGCTGCGCGCGGTGCGGCTGGAGATCGACGGCGCCGACCTGCGCGCCGCCGGCGTGCCGCAGGGTGCGGCGCTCGGCCGCGGCCTGGCGGCGGCCCTGCGCGCGAAGCTCGACGGCGAGGCGGTCGGGCGCGAGGCCGAGCTGGCGGTCGCGCTGACGGCCGCTCAACGCCTGAGCTGAGTCATCGCCTAGCATCAGCGGGGATGGACCTTCCCGCCCCGTTCGAATGGCACGGCGAGCACATCGGGATCGAGCTGCCCGGCGGCCGCGCGCTCTTCACGACCCGCCGCGGCGGCGTCTCGAGCGGTCCCTACGCGAGCCTCAACCTCGCCGCCTGGACCGACGACGACCCGGCCGCCGTCGCGCGCAACGGCGAGCTGCTCGCGACCGCCGTCTGCGTGCCGCGCAACGCGCTCGCGCTCGGCACGCAGGTCCACGAGGCGGCCGTGCGGCGCGTCACGGTGCCCCCGGCGCCCGCCGACGCGCAGGAGCGCTACGACGGCCAGGCGACCGCCCTGGAGGGCGTCGCGACCGTCGTGCTGACGGCCGACTGCCTGCCGGTCGCGCTGATCTCCTGCGGGGCGGTCGCGATGGTCCACGCCGGCTGGCGCGGGCTCGCGGCGGGCGTTTTGGAGGAGGGCGTGCGGGCGCTGCGCGAGCTGGGAGCGGACGGCCCGGTCGCGGCCGCGATCGGTCCCGGCGCCGGCGTCTGCTGCTACGAGACCGGCGCGGAGGTGCACGACGCCTTCGCCCGCCACGGCGCCGCCGTGCGCGACGGCGACCACGTCGACCTGAAGGCGGTCGCGCGGCGCGAGCTGCGCGCCGCCGGCGTCCACGAGGTCCACGACGTCGGCCTCTGCACGATCTGCTCCGACCAGCAGCTGTTCTTCTCCTACCGCCGCGACGGCGGCGTCACCGGACGACAGGCAGGTGCCGCATGGCGCGC
>DATIOB010000826.1:0-1882 GCA_035473605.1 Conexibacter sp. | reverse complement strand
TGTCGAGCACGGCACGCATCCGGACCTCGCCTGGATCGCGCCGAGCGGCGCCCACGAGATGCTCGTCGGCGACATCGAGGAGCCGGTCGTCGCCGCGGCGGCGATGACGCCGTTCGAGTCGATGCGCCGCGTCTTCGTGATCGAGCGCGCCGACACGCTGATCGAGCAGGCCGCCAACAAGATGCTCAAGACGCTCGAGGAGCCGGCCTCGTTCGTCCACATCGTGCTGCTCAGCGACCGCCTCGCCGAGGTGCTGCCGACGATCCGCTCGCGCTGCCAGCTGGTCCGCTTCGACGCGCTCACGACGACGCAGCTGGAGGAGCGCGTCGGCCGCCACGGCGTGCCGCCGGAGCTGGCGCGCGCCTGCGCGCGCCTGGCGCTCGGCGACGGCGAGCGGGCGCTGGAGCTGGCGCTCGGCGACGGACCGGCGCTGCGGGCCGGCGGCGAGCGCTTCGCGCGCGCCGCGATCCACGGCAAGGTCGCCGCGACGAGACCGTGGCACGACCTGCTGAAGGTCAAGAGAGCGCGCGGCGAGGAGGCGGTCGCGAGGCTGGAGGCGCAGCTCGCCGACGAGCTCGAGACGGTCTCCAGAAGAGACAGGCGCAGAGTCGAGAACGCCTACTCGGAGCGGATCAGACGCACGAGACGGCGCGTCGAGACCGGCGCCCTGGACCTCGGCCTGCAGCTCTCCTCGCTGTGGTTCCGCGACGTCGCCTGCCTGCTGTGGGAGACGCCGGAGCTGGTCCACCACAGCGACCGCGTCGAGGAGTTGACGCGCGACGCGGACGGGCGCAGAGCGAGAGAGCTGCGCGAGGCCGTCGAGCTGGTCGAGGAGACGCGCCGGCGGCTGCGCAGCAACGTGACGGAGGAGCTGGCGCTCGAGGCGCTCGCCTACCGCCTCGAAGCGCTGCTCGAGCGGTGACGGCGCGCGCGTGCGGCCTCCGACCGTGGCACGTCGAACGTGGCGCGCGGAGGGTGACGATCGTGCGCAGCGGCGGCGGGGACTCCGCCGACCCGCGACGACTAGTGGTAGCCCTCGGGCCAGTGGCCGTGCTCGTCGTAGTACTCGCGCGCCTTCTCCTCGCGCCAGCGCTCGTCGTTGCTCTTGATGCTGAGGCGGAAGAGGAGGTTGAGCATCAGCACGATCACGGCGGTGCCGATCAGCATCACGCCGAGGCCGCCCCACTTCTCGGCGCGCGTCTCCAGCAGCCAGATGCCGACCGCGGTCAGCACGACCGGCAGTCCGTAGCGCACGGCTGGGACGACGATCTTCATCACGCCGTCCAGGATCTCACGCCGGGGCGTCCTCGGTCAGCTCGTAGAGGTCGACCCCGAGCCGGCGGATCCGTTTCAGCGTCACGGCGCGCTCCAGGGCGCGGCCGAAGTGGGAGTCGGCATGCCAGTAGTCGGCGCCCGCGAGCGTCGCGACGCGCTGCACGGGCATCACGCCGTAGCGGCGCAGGATATGCACGATCTCCTCGATCTCGGCATCCAGCCGAGCCGGGCGGGAGTCTGAAGACACGCGCGCGATCTTCCCCTGCCTCGCGCGCTGGCGCAAGGGCGCGCGCCGGACTCTCAGGATTGCGCTGGCGCAAGAGCGCGCGCCGGACTCTCAGGATCGGACGCGACCGCGCGCTTGAACTGATACCACTCAGCGCGTGTCACAGCGCACTGTTGAAGACGACGCCCTGCTCGACGCCACGCGCGCCTGCGTGCTGGCGGTCGGCGTGCGCCGCACGACCGTGACCGACGTCGCGCGGCGCGCCGGCGTCAGCCGCATGACGCTCTACCGCCGCTACCCCGACGTCACCTCGCTGATCCAGGCGTTGATGACGCGCGAGTTCTCGGCGATCATCGAGGACGTCGACCGCGTCGCCGCGCA
>DATIOB010000825.1:0-7000 GCA_035473605.1 Conexibacter sp. | reverse complement strand
GCTCCAAGGAAGAGCCCACCGCATGAGCATTTCCGCACAGGACGTGAAGGCGCTGCGCGAACGCACCGGCGCCGGCATGATGGACTGCAAGAAGGCCCTCGTCGAGGCCGATGGCAACATCGAGAAGGCGATCGAGGCGCTGCGGATCAAGGGCATGGCGAAGGCCGAGAAGCGCGGCGACCGCGGCACCTCCGAGGGCACCGTGCAGTCCTACATCCACGCCAACGGCAAGATCGGCGTGCTCGTCGAGGTCGACTGCGAGACCGACTTCGTCGCCCGCAACGACGACTTCGTCAGCTTCGCGAAGGACCTCGCGCTGCACATCGCGGCCGCGGCTCCCGTCTCGGTCGACGACGACGGCGTCCCGGCCGAGGACGTCGAGCGCGAGCGCCGCATCGCCGAGGAGCAGTACGCCGACAAGCCCGAGGCGATCCGTCCGAGAATCGTCCAGGGCAAGATCGACTCGTGGCTGAAGGACGTCGTGCTGCTGCGCCAGGCGCATGTCAACACGGACAAGTACGAGGGCCGTTCGATCGAGGAGATCCGCACCGCGCTCTCCCAGAGAACCGGCGAGAACGTCGTCATCCGCCGCTTCTCGCGGTTCGCCGTTGGCGACTGAGCCCCCTCACGAGGCGGACGCGGCGTACAGACGCGTCCTCGTGAAGGTGTCGGGCGAGTCCCTCATGGGCTCGCTCGACTACGGTCTCGACCCCGAGAAGATCGCCGCGATCGCGCGCCAGCTGGCGTCGATCCACGCGCGCGGGGTCGAGGTCGCCGTCGTCGTCGGCGGCGGCAACATCTACCGCGGCCTGGCCGCGCAGGCCTCCGGCATGGACCGCGCGACCGGCGACTACATGGGCATGCTCGCGACCGTGCTCAACGCGCTCGCGTTGCAGGACGCGCTCGAGAAGCAGCAGGTGCAGACGCGCGTGCAGTCGGCGATAGCGATCTCCGAGGTCGCCGAGCCGTACATCCGCCGCCGCGCGATGCGCCACCTCGAGAAGCAGAGGATCGTGATCTTCGCGGCCGGCACCGGCAACCCGTTCTTCACGACGGACACCGCGGCCGCGCTGCGCGCGATCGAGATGCACGCCGAGATCATCCTGATGGCGAAGAACGGGGTCGAGGGCGTCTACAGCGCCGACCCGGCGACCGATCCGGACGCCACGTTCATCCCGGAGATCACCCACATGGAGGCGATCGAGAAGCGCCTGCGCGTGATGGACTCGACCGCGCTGACGCTGTGCATGGAGAACAGACTGCCGATCGTCGTGTTCAACATGGGCGACGAGCGCAACATCGATCGGATAGTTTGCGGGGATCGAGTCGGGACCCTGGTGAGGACATGATCGAAGAGCTGCTGCAGGACGCGCGCGAGCGCATGTCGAAGTCTGTCGAGGCGACCCGCCACGAGTTCGGCTCGGTACGGACCGGCCGTGCCACGCCGGCGCTGCTCGACCGCGTGATGGTGGAGTACTACGGCGCCTCGACGCCGCTCAAGCAGCTCGCGACGATCTCCGCACCGGAGGCGCGCCTGCTGTCGGTCCAGCCGTTCGACAAGAGCTCGATCAAGGCGATCGAGAAGGCGATCATGGAGTCCGACGTCGGCCTCACGCCGAACAACGACGGCAACATGATCCGCCTGTCGATCCCGGAGCTGACCGAGGAGCGCCGCAGACAGCTCGTCAAGGTCGTGCGCACGATCGCCGAGGACGGCCGCGTCGGCATCCGCAACGCCCGTCGCGACACGATGCAGGACCTGCGCGAGCTGCGCGACGCCGGCGAGGTCGGCGCCGACGACGAGCATCGCGCCGAGGCCGAGCTGCAGAAGCTCACCGACGAGAAGGTCGGCGAGCTCGACACCTTCCTGAAGCACAAGGAAGAAGAGATCCTCGAGGTCTGAGACCTCGTGGCGCTCGCCGACGTGGCCGAGGACCAGAGCGACTCCGGCCGGCGGGCCCGGCGCGTCGCGATCATCACCGACGGCAACGGCCGCTGGGCCGAGCAGCGCGGGCTCGACGTCACCGAGGGCCACCGCGCCGGCGCCGAGAACGTCAAGGCGCGGCTGCGCGACGCCGTCGAGCTGGGGATCGAGCAGCTCGCGATCTACGCCTTCTCGACCGAGAACTGGTCGCGTTCGCCCGCCGAGGTCGAAGGGCTGATGGAGCTGTTCCGCGAGTACATCGACCGCGAGACGCCCGAGCTGCACGAGGAGGGCGTGCGGATGCGCTTCGTCGGCCGCCGCGGCGAGCCGATCCCGCCCGACATCGTGAGACAGATGGAATGGGCCGAGCAGCTGACCGCCGGCAACGACCAGATCACCTTCTTCATCCCGTTCAACTACGGCGGGCGGGCGGAGATCGTCGACGCCGCGCGCAGCTTCAGAGGGACGACCGAGGAGGAGTTCCGCGCGCACCTCTACGCGCCCGACCTGGAGGATCCCGACCTCGTGATCCGCACCAGCGGCGAGCAGCGGCTGTCGAACTACCTCGTCTGGCAGACCGCCTACTCCGAGTTCGTCGTGCGCGACGAGCTGTGGCCCGACTTCGACCGCGCCGTCTTCGAGCAGACGCTCGCCGAGTACGCGACCCGTTCGCGCCGCTTCGGAGGACGGACGGCGACATGAGCAGAGGCGGCGACGGCGAGTTCTTCGACGTGCTCGCCGACGACGACGACGGTCTCGCGCGCTCGCGCGCGCGCCGTGCGCAGGCGGCGGAGGAGAGCAGAGCCGGCGCCAGGCGCGGCGGCGGCCGGCGCGGCGGAGGGAGAGGCGGCGGTCGCCGCGGACGCCGTCGCGGCGGTCCCGGCGTGACCGGCGGCGACGTGCCGCGCAAGCCCGGCTCCGACCTGCCCGGCCGCGTCGCGGTCGCGGTCCCCGCGGCGATCGCCGTGATCGCCGTCAACGCCTTCGGCGGGCCGATATGGGCGGCGGCGCTGCTGGCCGTCGGGATACTGGCGATGCACGAGCTGTACGAGATGCTGAGACCGGTCCAGCCGGTCGCCGTCGCGGGCTTCATCGCGCTCGCCGGGATGCTGGCCGCCGCGCTCTACGGCACGCAGTTCCACATCCTCCTGGCGGCCGTCTCGATCGTGCCGGTGCTGTTCGTGCTGACGGCGCTGGGGCCGGAGCGCGAGCACGCCTCGCTGGCGATCGCGACGACGATCCTCGGGATCTACTGGATCGGCTTCGCGCTCGCCCACGCCGTCCTGCTGCGCGAGCTGCCACACGGCAACGCGATCGTGATCGACGTGCTCGTCGGCACCTTCATCGGCGACACCGGCGCCTACTTCGGCGGCCGCATGTTCGGCCGCCGCAAGCTGGCGCCGCGCATCTCGCCGAACAAGACCGTCGAGGGGCTCGTGATCGGCATGCTGGCGGCGATCGCCGCCGTCTTCTGCGCCGGCCTCTACCAGGACTGGCTGTCGACGACCGAGGCGCTGCTGCTCGGCGTCGGCGTCGCGATCGCCGCCCCGATCGGCGACCTGTTCGAGTCATTCATCAAGCGCGACGTCGGCACGAAGGACACCGGCCGCGCCTTCGGCGCCCACGGCGGCGCGCTCGACCGCATCGACGCGGCCCTCTTCGCCGCCGTCGTCGGCTACTACATCTGGTACGCGCTGGCCTAGCGCCGGCGCGCCGCCCACCTGCGCAACTTCCGGCCCGCCCGATCCGTCTCACTGAGGGACAGGGCGGAATCGAGGAAGGGCGGACGATGAGGGATCCGAGCGCGCCGCGAGGCCGACGGGCGCTCCTGCGCGGACTGGCGCTGGCGCTGCTCGCGATCGTCGCACCCGGGACGGCGACCGGTGCCGTCGCAGCCGAGCCGGCCGCGCCGACGGTCACCGTCTTCGACGGCGGCGCGCTGCCGCCCGACGCCTTCGCGCTGCCGGACGGCGCGCTGGCGGGCGTCGCGTACGGCTACGGCGGCGACGGCTCGAGCTTCGTCGAGGCGACGCGGATCGAGGCCGACGGCACGGTGCGCAGAACGGTCGTCCCGCCGCTGCCCGGCCGGCGCGGCGCGCTGTGGCTGACCGGCGCTGTGCGCCCGCTGACCGACGGGACTGTCGGCGTCGTCGCGCGGCAGGCGGTCGCCCGTCGCAGCGGCGACCTGCTCGTCGTCGGCGTCGAGCTGCTGCGGCTCGACGGCGCCGGGGCCGTCGTCGCGCGCACCGCGCTGCCGGCCAGCGCCCGCGGCGCGAACGGCTTCGCGCTCGAGGCCGACGGGACGGTGTGGTGGGCGCGCGCCTGCAGAGACCGGCTCTACCGGCGCACGTCCGAGGGGACGGTCGCCGCGATCCGGCTGCCGCGGCACGGCTGCAGAGGCGGCCGCGGGCTGGGCGGCCCGGAACGGGCGACCGCGCTCGCCGTCGGCGCCGACGGGGCCGTCTGGATGGTCAACCTCTGCAGACGGCGGATCGTGCGGCTCGGCGCCGACGGCCGGCTGCGCCAGTGGACGCCGGACCGCGGCCGCTGCGTCGTGCGTGCGGGCTGGGACGAGTACGTCGATGCTCCGCTGCTCACGGTCGACCCGCGCGGCGGCATCGCCTACTACCTCGATGTGCGCGACTTCGGGCGGCCGAACGCCGACGCCGAAGGAGGACGCGTGCTGCCGGACGGCACGTTGCTGACACACGCGCCGACGGGCTTCCCCGGCTTCATCGCCGCCGATGGCAGCGCGTGGCTGCACGGCGCGCGCGTGGGACCGGGCGGCCGCCGTGCACAGGAGCTGACGCTGCCGGGCGGGCGCACGGTGCTCGACGTCGAGCCGGCGCGCGGCGGCGCCTGGCTGATCGGCGGCCGCGGAACCTTCCACGACGAGTACAAGTCCTCCAGCTGGTCCTACGACGAGATGGCCGTTGCGCTGCTTGGCGCCGACGGGACGCGCGCCGATTGGCCGCTGACGGCGCTGCTCGGCGCGGAGGCGGCCGACAAGCAGCTCGGCGAGGCGACGCTCGGCGCCGACGGCGCGCTCTGGCTCACGCTCTGGGGCGGCGGCGCCGATGGCGCGCGGCTGCTGCGCGTCGTCCCGCCGACGCCGGCGCCGCCGACCACTCCGGACGCGGTCCCCTCAGGCGGCATCGCCCGCGCCGGTCGGCTCCTCACGCTGCCGCTCGCCTGCCGTGCCGATCCGGGTCGTTGGTGCAGCGGATCGGTCACGCTCAGCACCGGGGCCGCGCCGGTCCGCTTCCTCGTCGCGGGCCAGCAGCGCGCGGGCATCCGCCTCACGCTCGACGGGAACGCGGCGCGCACGCTGCGTGACGGCGGCGTCGTCGAGGCGACGGCGACCGTGGCGAGCGACGGCGCCGGGACGGTCCGCCCGCGGATCACGGTGCGCTGAACGATGCGGGCGAGTGGCGGGAGACGGTGGGCGAGCGCGACGCCGTGCGCACGCGCGCGACGGTCCTCAGCGACGGTGCCGGGACGGCGAGCCGGGAGCTGACGCTGCGCCCCTGACGGACCAGCGTCAACGTGCCACGGGTCCGCGCAACTTCACCGTGACGCGCACGTCTCAACGAGTGAACCAGGGACGGATACGAAGGGGCTGACTTGACGATGACGGATCAATTGCGACCGCGCGGACGGCGAGCGCTGCTGCGCGGCGTGGGACTGGCACTGCTGGCGCTCGTCGCGCCGGGCGCGGCGACGGCGGCCGACGAGACGCCGGTGGCGAGATCGATCGAGCGGATCGAGTTGGGCGGCGAGCAGCCGACGGCGACGACGGCAGGCCCAGACGGCCGCATCTGGACGTTCGTCAACCGCATGGACGGGGCGACGCGCGTCGACGAGCTCGTCCGGCTGACGGCGGCCGGCGTCGAGTCGCGCGCCGCCGTCGGGACTCCGCTGCTCGGCCCGCTCGGGCCGCTCGTGCCGCTCACCGACGGCCGCGTCGGATGGGTCAGGGAGGCCCGCGACGGGGACGGCCAGCGCAGCTGGCAGCGGTCGCTGGTGCGCGGCGGCGGGCCGATCGCGACCGCGCCGCTGCCGGCGAACGACGGTGCACCGGACGAGGTCGCGCTCGCACCGGACGGCAGCGCGTGGCGCCTCTTCTCGTGCACGCAGATCGAGCGGATCGCGCCCGACGGGAGCGTCCGCACGTGGGAGGTCGACGACCGCTGCGTCTTCGACACGGCGACCGCCCTCGTCTTCGGAGGCGACGGCAGCGCATGGGCGGCGAACGCCTGCTGGGGACGGGTCACGCGCGTGTCGGCCGACGGGCTGCTGAGACGCTGGCGGTTCAGAGGCGTCGCATCGGCGTGCTCCGGCGAGCTCGACTCCGGTCCGCGCTCGGTCGCGCTGCCGACCGACGCCGGCGGCCTGTCGTTCGCGTTCAACGGCGGAGGAATCCGGATCGGCCCGCGCGGCAAGCTCGTGCCGGGGCTGACCGGTCTGCTCGACGTCGCCACGCCTGATGGCAGCACCTGGAGCCTGACGGGCACCGGCGCGCTGCGGCGGCGGGCCGCCGCCGGCGCGGTCAACGAGATCGCCGATCCGGGTGCGGGCGGCCGCGGGGTGACGAGCGCGACGATCGGCCCGGACGAGCGGCTGTGGTTCGCGCGCGCGACCTCGAACGGCGGCACGAAGGCGGCGTGGCAGGCCGAGCAGATCTCGATCGGCGAGACGAGCGCGACGGGCCCCGCGCGCACGCTCGACGGCCAGCTGCGGCGGGCGCCCGCCGCATGGGCGTTCCCGTCGTTGACGGCCGGGCCGGACGGCGCGATCTGGATCAGCGACACGAACATCGCGCCCGGGACGGTCGAGCCGAGACTGCCGAACACGCCGCAGGCGCTGATGCGCGTCGTCCCCAACGCCCCGGTCGCTGCCGGTGCGCAGGCGCGACCGCAGCGGATCGTCGCGCGGTCGGGACCGATCGCGTGGCTGCAGGTCCGCTGCGACGCCGCGCCCGGTCGCTTCTGCACGGCCGCCGCGACGATCGCGCGGCGCGGCTCGACGGGCGCCCTCGCCTCGCGAGTGCCGGCGGTCGTGCCCGGCGGCATGAGC
>DATIOB010000824.1:0-2012 GCA_035473605.1 Conexibacter sp. | reverse complement strand
CGGCGGTCGCGCCCTCGGGGATCTCGACGCCGGGATCGACGAGCCAGTCATGGTTCTCGCTCGGCCGGCCGTCGCCGACGAGGCTGACCGCCGCCGTCACGATGCGGTCGCTCTGCGGATCGACGCCGGTCGTCTCGATGTCGAACGCGGCAAGGCGGCGCATGTGCCAGCTCATGCGGCGGATGGTGAAGGGTGGCCCGGACGGCTCCGGGCCGCGCGGGACCGCGCGAGCCGCTGCCGGCGGAGGCCGCTGGGCCGGCCGTGCGCTCAGCGGCGCGTGAAGCGGACGCGCGTCTCGGCGCGGGCCGCCGCGGTGCCGGCGGTCGCGTCGATCCGCACGCCGGCGGCGAGCTGGCGCGCTCTGCGCGGGGCGCTCGCGCCGCGGCTCGGCGGCCCGAGCGCCGCTCTGCGGCCGGCTCTGTCGAGGCAGAGCGTGACGGTCGTGGTGCCGGCTCTGAGCGTGACGCGGCGCGTGGCGATCGTGCGGCGGCCGCTGGTCGCCGTGACGAGCGCCCGCCCGGCGCGATCGCTCGTGAGCGCGACGCCGGCGCCGAGCCGCAGCGGGCAGCGGCGCGCCTGCGCCGCGACGGCGGGACCGCCGGCGGCGCGGGCGGTGATGCGGAAGGGGGACGGCTGCGGCGTCGGCGGCGTTCTCGGGACGGGCGCGGGCGGCTGGGGAACCGGCAGCGGGCCGATCCCGGGCGCGACGAAGACCTCGAGCGGGTCGGCGGCGACGGCGTCGGCCGGCGTGGGGTCCGGCTGCGCGGCGGTCGCGAGCGTCGTGACGGCGCCGCGGCCGGAGGCGCTGCCGGCGTAGGCGATCTCGCGCGTGACGGCGGCGCCGGGAGCGAGCGTCCCGACGGCGCAGCGCACGCCCTCGGCGACGATCTCGCAGCCGGCTGACGGGCGCGCCGTGACGATCGACGGCAGCGCGGTCGTGAGGACGACGTCGGTGGCGGCGTCAGTTGCGCCGCGGTTCGTGACGGTGACGGTCGCGCGGCCGTCGAAGCCGTGCTGCAGCGAGGCGGTCGAGAGCTGCTGCGTCACGGCCAGGTCGACCGCGGGGAGCGGCGCGGCCGGCGTCTCGAAGACGCGCCATTCGCCGCTCGTCGTGCCGTCGGCGTCGGTCGCGACGAGCCGGAAGCGGTAGGCGGTCGCCGGTCTGAGGCCGAGCACGGGGTGCTGCACCTGCGTCGCCGGGCCGGCGGCGACGACCGCCGGCGGGCTGGTGGTTATCGCGCCGCCGCCGTCGACGCCCCACTCGAAGACGTAGGCGGTCTCCAGGTTCGAGAGGCCGACGGTGCCGTGGAGCGTCGCGCTCGTCGGCGTGAGGTCGGAGAGCGGGCCGGTGGCGCCGGCGCGGCAGGGAGGTGAGGCGGCGGTCGCGATCCCGCTGTGGCCGTTCAGCTCCCAGCTGATCTCGGTGAACGCGGCGGTGTTCCAGATCGCCGAGAAGACGCGCCGGTAGGTGCCGGCGACGAGCAGCTCGGGCTGACCCTGGTAGCCGAGCCCCGGCATGATCGTGTTGGCGTCGCCGAAGGGGATCGGCGTCGTCGCGCCGTCGTTGACGAAGCCGTAGTAGATCTTCGCGGTGGTCGCCGGCGGCGTCGGGAAGACGACGCAGTCGACGACCGGTCTGACGTCGGCCTGGGCAGTCGCGGCGCCGGTGCCGAGCAGCGCGATCGCGGCGCAGCCCGCGGCCGTCGCACTGCGCAATGTGGGAGCGCGCCCTCTCACCGGCGCCACGATACGGAAGCAGGTGCGTTGGCGCAACAGCGTTGCAGCGGAGGGGGAGGGATTCGAACCCTCGAAGGACTTACGCCCTTGCTGGTTTTCAAGACCAGTGCGTTCAACCGCTCCGCCACCCCTCCGGGACGCGGCAGGACCGATGCTAATGGACGCGCGCGCGACGGTCGCCTGACCCGGCCGGTCGCGGCACAACATGCATCGCGGCGCCGAAGCCTCTAGACTCACGACTCCTCACCGGGACAGGTGGCCGAGCGGCTGAAGGC
>DATIOB010000823.1:0-2480 GCA_035473605.1 Conexibacter sp. | reverse complement strand
GCAGGCCGGCGATCACCGTCCCGCCGGAGGCGAGGATCGCCGGGGCCGCGCCGCCCAGCGCCGCGCGCATCGCGGCGCCGGCGTCCTGCTCGCGCCGCAGCTCCTCGCGGTAGCGCGCGACCAGCAGCAGCGCGTAGTCGGTCGCGGCGCCGAAGACGAGCACCGACAGGATCCCCGCGTTCTGGCCGTTGATCGTCAGCCCCGCCTCTCCCAGCAGCGCCGCCATCCCGCGGCTGGCGCCCTCGGTCAGCAGCACGGTGAAGAACGGCACGAGCCAGAAGATCGGCGATCTGTAGATCACGATCAGCAGCACCAGCACGAGCAGTCCGGTGATCGCCAGCAGACGCGTGTCGGCGCCGGCGAAGACCTCCTTGAGATCGGTCGTGAAGCCGGCCGGACCGGTCACCGCGGTCTCGAGGCCGTCGGACGCCTCGGCGGCGAGCGTCGCGCGCAGGTCCTTGACCGCCTCGGCGACCGCGTCGCCGTCGGTCGCTCTCAGCGGGATCGCCAGCAGCGCCGCGTCGCCGTCTCTGGAGAACGTCGCCGGCGGCACTCTGTCGACCGCCAGCGGCAGATCGAGCGCGCGCTCGCCCCCGCCGCCGGCCTGCTCGCGCAGCCGCGCGACCGCGTCTCTGTCGGCGGCCGTCAGCCCGCCGTCGCGGACCGCCACGACGACCGCCGGGCTGACGTCGCCGGAGGGGAACTGGCGCGCGGCCTCCAGCGCCGCGACCGACTCCGCCTCGCCGGGGAGGAAGTCGGCCGTGTCGCTCTTCTGGACCTGCTCCAGCTTGCCCGACTGCGAGGCGAGCCCGCCCGCGATCAGGATGCAGAGGAAGGTGACGAGGAACTTCGAGCGGCGGCCGGTGACGATCCGCTTGGCGAACATGACGGTGAGAAGACTCCGACTGTCGAAATGGCAGTGACTGACATCTTGCGCGGTTGTCGTACGGACTACCCTTCGCGCGTGGACGCCACACGCCCCACGCTGCGTGACCGCAACCGAGCCCGCGCACGCGCGGAGATCGTCGCCGCCGCGCGCCGTCTCTTCCTCAGATACGGCTATGCGCTCACGTCGGTCGAACAGGTCGCCGCGGAGGCCGGCGTCGCGCCGCGGACGGTCTTCCGCCACTTCCCGCGCAAGGAGGACCTCGTCTTCCACCGCCACGCCGAGGAGCTGGGCCGCTTCCGCCGCCTGCTCGCCGAGCAGCCGCCCGCGCGCCCCGCGCTCGACGCGCTCGTCGGCGCGCTGCTGGGCCTGCTGCAGCTCGAGCGGGAGCCGGAGGAGGGCCGCGGCGAGATGCTGGAGCTGCTCGAACGCGAGCCGGAGCTGCAGCGGCGCGACGAGGCGCTCGTCGCCGACCACCACGCCGCCGTCGCCGACTTCCTGCGCGAGCGGATCGAGGCGGCGGCCGCCGCGCGCGGCGAGGCGCTCGCGCCCGGCGCCGCCGAGCAGCGCGCCGACCTGCTCGCCGGCGCCTTCATGGGCGCGATCGCGGCCGCCCGCAGACTCGTGCGCCTGCAGCCGCAGACGGAGCCGCGCGAGCATCTCTCCGCCGCGATCGAGCTGCTGCGGGCGCTCGACTGGCCCGCCGCGCCCGCACCGGCCGTGCACGACTGAAGCTCGTGCCCTCACCTGCCGATCTCCCGACAGAGATGTCAGTCACCGCTCCCTCCCGCCTCCAACGCCTCTCGGGGCCGCTGCTGCGCGCCAGCGACTTCGGCCCGCTGCACGAGACGCTGCTGATCACCTCCGTCGCGACCGTGCTGGTGATCCGCACGCAGCTGTGGCTGACCAACTACCCGCAGCTCGGCGGCGGCGGGCTGCACATCGCCCACCTGCTGTGGGGCGGCCTCTTCATGCTCGTCGCGATCGGCCTCTCGGTGACCTTCCTCGGGCGGCCGCTCAAGCGCCGCGTCGCGGTCGTCGGCGGGATCGGCTTCGGCTTCTTCATCGACGAGCTGGGCAAGTTCGTCACGTCCGACAACAACTACTTCTACAAGCCGGCCGCGGCGCTGATCTACCTGGTCTTCGTCGGCCTCTTCCTGGTCGCGCGCTGGATCCAGAACCGCGGCCTGCTGACCCCGCGCGAGAGCCTCGCGAATGCGATCGAGCTGGCCGGCGAGGCGACCCGCCACCCGTTCGACGACCGCTCGCGGGCACGCGCGCTGCAGCTGCTGGAGGGAGCCGACCAGAGCGACCCGCTGGTCGCCCCGGTGCGGCGGCTGCTGAACGAGATCGAGACGATCCCGGCGCCGCCGCCGAGCCGCATGGAGCAGCGCGTGCGGCGCGCCAACGCGGCGATCCACCGCTTCACGACGCGGAGCTGGTTCCCGACCTTCCTGACCTGCGTCTTCGCCGTCTGGGCGCTGCTGTCGTTCGTCTCCGCCGCGGAGCTGGCGCTCGCGCTCGTGGTCGACCTCGGCGGTGCCCATCCCGGCTTCGTCGGCGACGGCTTCGGCAACCTCCACTTCGGCAACGT
>DATIOB010000822.1:0-14161 GCA_035473605.1 Conexibacter sp. | reverse complement strand
CGCGCGGCGACGTCGAGGTGACCGTCCGCGACGTGCTCGAGGCGCTCAACGGACGCGACACCAGGCAGCGCGCGTACACGACGCTGATGACGACGCTCACCCGTCTGCACGGCAAGGGCCTGCTGACCCGCCGCAGACAGGGCAGAACGCTCTGGTACCGCGCGACGATGAGCGAGCAGGAGTACCGGCGCACGCGCGCACGCGCCGAGGTCGACGCGCTCGTGGACGCCTACGGCGAGGAGGCGCTCGTGCAGTTCACACGCCGCGTCGCCGCGCAGGACCCCAGACGCCGCGCGCAGCTGCGCCGCCTCGCCAGACGCGACTGAGCGATCTTTCTACTACGGCTCGTAGTAACATCGTCGGCGCTGCCGTCCCCGCAGCCCCTTCGCCGATGACCCGCAATCTCAAGATCTCCGTCGCGCTCGTCGCCGTCCTGCTCGTCGGCCTGCTCACCGTCGCGCTGGTGAGCGACCCCTCCGACGAGCCGGCAGCGGCCGCCGAGACGATCGCGGCGACGACCGCCGGCGACAGCGACGACGCGAGCGCGCCGGCCGAGACCGGCGCGACCGTCGCGCCGGTGCTGCGCCCCGACTCGCACCGCCTCTCCGTCGCCAGAGACGGCAGGGTGACGCTCGTCGAGTTCCTCGACTTCGAGTGCGAGTCGTGCGGCGCGCTCTACCCGCTGATGGAGGAGCTGCGCGAGCAGTACGACGGCAGAGTCACCTTCGCGATCCGCTACTTCCCGCTGCCCGGCCACGCCAACGCCGGCACCTCCGCTCTCGCCGTCGAGGCCGCCGCCAGACAGGGGGCGCTGGAGCCGATGTACAGAACGATGTTCGAGACCCAGGCGCAGTGGGGCGAGCAGCAGGAGTCGAAGGCGCCGCTGTTCCGCGAGTTCGCCAGCAGACTCGGCCTCGACATGAGACGGTTCGACCGCGACGTCGCCGCCGAGGCGACCGCCGCGCGCGTCCTCAGAGACCAGCAGGACGGCACCGCGCTCGGGATCCAGGGCACGCCCGCGCTCTACCTCAACGGCAGAGAGCTGACGCTCGAATCGGCCGAGCAGCTGCGGGCCGACATCGACGCCGCTCTTGCCGAGTCCGAGTAGCGACGCACCGGCGCAGGTCCTCAGCGCGCGCGGCTCCGACGCGCCCGGACGCGGCGACGCCGCCGCCGGCTTCGTCGTGCGCGCCAGCGGCTGGATCCTCGCCGTCTGCGGCGCGATCGGACTGATCGCGGCCTTCACGCTGACCGTCGAGCGGCTGCGGCTGGCCGAGGATCCTGACTACATCCCGACCTGCTCGATCAACCCGATCCTCTCCTGCGGCTCGGTGATGACGACCCCGCAGGCCGAGGCGTTCGGCGTCCCCAACCCGCTGCTCGGCATCGCCGGCTTCGCCGCGCTGACCGCGCTCGCCGTCGCCGTGCTGAGCGGCGCGACGCTCGCGCGCGGACTGTGGCTGACGATCCAGGCCGGCCTCACCTTCGCCGTCGGCTTCGTCCACTGGCTCTTCTTCCAGAGCGTCTACCGCATCGACGCGCTCTGCCCCTACTGCATCACCGTCTGGATCGTCACGATCGCCGCCTTCCTCTACTGCACGCTGCGCAACCTCGCGAGCGGCGCGATCCCGCTCCCGCACCGCGCCAAGCCGCTCGCCGCGACAGCGATCCGCTACCACGGCGTGCTGCTGACGCTCTGGCTCGCGATCCTCACCGGGCTGGTCGCCGAAGCCTTCTGGTACTACTGGCGCACGCTGCTCTGAACCGCCCCGGTCGCGCCGAAGACGGGTACGCTCTCGCGTCGATGTCAGGCCCCAGAGACGAAGGCAGCGCGCTGTCGCCCGTGCGGGCGGTCGAGCGGGCGTGCATGCTGATGAGCGCCTTCTCGCTCGATCAGCCGGCGCTGACGCTCGGCGAGCTGGCCGAGCGGGTCGGGCTGCCGAAGCCGACCGCCTACCGGATCGCCAGCTCGCTCGTGCAGAGCGGCTTCATGACGCAGTCGGAGGACGGCCGCTACGCGCTCGGCATGAAGCTGATGGAGCTGGGCGCGATCGTACGCGAGCACCTCGACCTCGTGCAGGTCTGCGGGCCGGTGCTGCAGGCGCTCGCGAGCGCGACCGGCGAGACGGTGCTGCTCGGGCAGCCCGACTGGGCGACGGCGGAGATCGTCGTCGTCGCGCGGCGCGACAGCGCGCACGCACTGTCGATCCTCTCCCCCGTCGGCAGGCGCTCGCCGATCGCGCCCGGCTCGCTCGGGCAGGCGCTGCTGAGCGGGATGGTGCCGGGCGAGCGGCGGGAGTTCGTGAGACGGCTCGGCACGACGAGAGACGCCGGCGGCAGAAGACGCACGCCGGCTGCGTTCCTGGACGAGCTGGAGGAGGCGTCGGCGCGCGGCTACGCGCTCGTCGAGGACGGCTACCTCGAAGGCGTCTCGGGCGTCGCGGTCCCGGTGCTGAACGAGGGCGCACGGCCGCTCGGGACGATCGGGATCGTCGGGCCGACGACCCGCCTGCACGACCGCCTCGAGCAGTTCGGCGCGCTGCTCGTGCGCGAGACGGCCGCGCTGTAGGGGCGCCGCGGGCCGCGCCGCGCGGAGCCGCGCTCTAGACCTCCACCGCCCGCGCCATCCGCCGCCAGGCGCCCTCCAGGTGCGCGTCGGCCTGCGCGTGGACGTACTGCGCGAGCGCCTGCTCGCGCGAGAGCGGTCGCGCGATGCCGCCGGCCGCGTCGGCGAGCAGCTGCAGCTCGCACGCCTGCTCGAGCATCACCGCAGCGGTCACCGCGAGGCCGACGCTCGCGCCGGCCGTGACGACGCCGTGGCCGACCATCAGCGCGGCGCGGTGGTCGGCGAGCGCGGCCGCCAGCTCGGCGCCGCGCTCGCGCGTGTCGATCAGCCCGGCCCAGCCCTCGTAGCGGCCGATCCCGGCCGCGAAGACGCCGCCGACGTGCGAGATCGGCTGCGGCTCGCGGCCGGCCGCCGCGAGCGCGATCGCGTGCGGCGGGTGGGCGTGGACGACCGCCTGTGTCGCCGCTCGCGCCAGCAGCGCCTCGGTGTGGATCGGCCACTCCTGGTGGCGCGGGCCGTCGCCCTCCAACACCGCGCCGTCCCACCCGACCAGCAGCACGTCGTCGGCGGTGACCTCGTCGAAGGCGATGCCGGCCGCCTTCATCCACGCGCCGCGGCCGTCGCCGTCGCGCAGCGAGAGATGGCCCCAGACGTAGTCGTCGAGCCCGGCCGCGGCCAGCACGCGGCAGCCGAGCGCGACCTCCGCGCGGGGATCAGCCGTGAGCGCGCTCACGCCGTCGCCCCCACCGCGCGCCCGGCCAGCTCCGCTGCCACGTTGATGATCATGTCCTCCTGGCCGCCGACGATCCGCCGCCGTCCCAGCTCCATCAGCACGTCGCGCGCGTCGACCTCGTACTTCGCCGCCGCCCGCTCCGCGTGCAGCAGGAACGAGCTGTAGACGCCGGCGTAGCCGATCGTCAGGCCGGTGCGGTCGATGATCTGCGGGCGCGCCATCAGCGGCGCGACGACCGTCTCGGCGACGTCCATCAGCGCGAACAGGTCCGCCCCGGTCTCCTCCCCGGAGCGCTCCAGCGCCGCTGCCAGCACCTCCAGCTGGGCGTTGCCGGCGGAGGCGCCGAGGCCGCGGATCGAGCCGTCGACCCAGGTCGCGCCGGCCTTCACGCCCGCCAGCGCGTTGCCGATCGCGCAGCCGAGGTTGTTGTGGGTGTGGATGCCGACGGCGGTGCGCGCGTCGAGCGCCTCGCGCAGCGCGGCGACGCGCGGCGTGACCGTGTCGGGCACGAGCGCGCCGGCCGAGTCGACGATGTAGACGCACTGCGAGCCGTAGCTCTCCATCAGCTGCGCCTGCACGGCCAGCTGCGCCGGCTCGACCATGTGGCTCATCATCAGGAACGAGGCGACGCGCATGCCGTGCTCGGCCGCCCAGGCGATGTGCTGGGCGGAGATGTCGGCCTCGGTGCAGTGGGTCGCGACGCGCGCGACGGTCGCCCCCAGCGCCTGCGCCTCGCGCAGTCTGCGCAGCGTCCCGATCCCCGGCAGCAGCAGCACCGCCACAGCCGCCCGCTCGACCGCCGCGACGGCCGCCTCGATCAGCTCCTCGTCGCGATGCAGCGACTCGCCGTACTGGATCGAGGAGCCGCCGAGGCCGTCGCCGTGGGTCACCTCGATCACGTCGACGCCGGCGCGGTCGAGCCCGCCGGCGATCGCCGTCACCTGCGCCGGCGTGAAGCTGTGGCGGACGGAGTGCATCCCGTCCCGCAGCGAGGAGTCGAGCAGTGTCAGCGCGCTCATGCGGTCACCTCCGTTGCCTGCAGCCGGCGGGCCAGCCGCTCGCCGACGCCCGCGGCGGCGGCGGTCATGATGTCGAGGTTGCCGGAGTAGACCGGCAGGAAGTCGCCCGCGCCCTCGATCTCGATCATCACCGTCACGAGGTCGCCGTCGCTGTCGCAGACGAGGAGCCGGTAGCCGGGCACGTAGCGGCGCATCTGCTCCGCCATCGCGCGCACCGACGCCTCCACCGCCGCCGCGTCCGGTCTGCGCACGCGCGCGTAGATCGTGTCGCGCATCAGGATCGGCGGCTCGGCCGGGTTGAGGATGATGATCGCCTTGCCGCGGTCGGCGCCGCCGACCAGCTCGATCCCGCGCGCGGTCGTCTCGGTGAACTCGTCGATGTTCGCGCGCGTGCCGGGGCCGGCGCCGGCGGAGGCGATCGTCGCGACGATCTCGGCGTACGACGCGTCGGCGACGCGGTCGATCGCGTGCACGATCGGGATCGTCGCCTGGCCGCCGCACGTGACGAGGTTGACGTTGGGCGCGTCGAGGTGCTCGTCGAGGTTGACGGCCGGCACGACGTACGGCCCGACGGCGGCCGGGGTCAGGTCGACGCAGACCTTTCCGGCCGCCTCCAGCCGCGGCGCGTTGGCGACGTGCGCTCTCGCCGCCGTCGCCTCGAAGACGAGCCGGATCTCCTCGCGCGCCAGCACCGCCTCGACGCCGTCGGCGCTCGTCTCGACGCCCAGCTCGCGCGCCCGCGTCAGCCCCGGCGAGTCGGCGTAGATGCCGGCCATCAGGACCGGCTCGACGACCTCGCTGCGCAGCAGCTTGACCAGCAGGTCGGTGCCGATGTTGCCGGGGCCGAGGATCGCGGCCTTCACCTTCGCCGCCATCAGAGCACTCCCGCCGCGAAGCTGACCGAGACGTCGCCGAGCCCGGCGAACGCGGCGCGCGCCGTCTGCCCAGGCGCGACCGGCAGCGCTCTGGAGACGGCGCCCGGGATCACGATCTCGCCGGCCGCGATCCCCTCGCCGCCGTACTCGTGCAGCGCCCGCGCCAGCCACGCGATCGGCGCGGCCGGATGACCGAGCACCGCGGCGCCGGTGCCGGCGTTGGCGTCGCCGTCAGGAGCGACCTCCAGCGAGACCTCGACGGCCGCGAGGTCGAGCGCGAGCGGCAGCGGCTGCCACGTGCCGAGCACGACGTGGCCGGAGGAGGCGTTGTCGGCGACGGTGTCGGCGATCCCGATCCTCCAGTCGGCGATGCGGCTGTCGATCACCTCCAGCGCCGGCGCGACCGCCTCGGTCGCCGCCAGCACGTCCTCGATCGTCAGCTCGGCGCCGCTCAGCGGCGCCTTCAGCCTGAACGCGATCTCCGCCTCGACGCGCGGCGCGAGGAACACGCCCGGGTCGAGCGCGGCGCCGTCGGCGGAGACCATCGTCGCCGTCAGGTAGCCGAAGTCGGGCTGGTCGACGCCGAGCATCCGCTGCATCACCTCGCTCGTCAGCCCGACCTTGCGGCCGACCAGCGCCGCGCCCGGCTCGGCCAGCCGCAATGCCCGGCCGGCGAGCTGGATCGCGTAGGCGTCGGCGATCGTCGCGCCCGGATGGCGATCGATGACCGGCGCGATCGCGACCCGCGTCCGCTCGGCCTCCAGCAGCAGCCGCGCCTCGTCGGCGACGGCGCGCTCGTCGAGCGCTCGCGCCTCAGTCATCGCGCAGCCCCGCCTCGCGGTAGGCGGCGACGTAGTCGATCCCGAACATCCCGGCGAAGTTGCGCACGACGTTGGGATGGACGCCGCGGCGGTAGAGCGCGGCGACGTCGCCGGAGGCGAGCAGCCCGGCCTCCTCGTCGGTCAGGTCGAGCCGCAGGTCGACGCCGCGCAGCGACGCCAGCGGCTCGCCCGCGGTCAGCGTGCGCAGCTCGGCGAGCGCGGCGGCCGGGTCGCCGGGATGCCGCGCCGGCAGCGGCCCCGGCAGCGACAGGTGGTAGGCGGCTCGTTGCAGGTGCATGCGGCTCATGTCAGCTCCATCTCCACGAGCGAGATCCCGGTGATCCACTCCTCGACCGGCTCGTAGACGAGCCGGCGACCACCGCGCGAGCCGGCGGCGCCGAGCGCGACCATCCAGCACAGCAGCTCGCCGGCGCCCGGGCCGCCGCCGGCGGTGAACTGCGCCTCTCTCATGCCGTCGAGCGCGGCGAGGTCGGGCGCCTCGAACAGGTCGAGGAACCACTCGTCCCACTCCGGATTGATGCGGCCGGTCTCCGGCACACCGATCCAGTGGCTGATGCCGCCGGTCGCGACGACCGCGACGCGCTCGGCGACCGTCTGCGCGGCGATCGCGTCCGCGAGCGCGATGCCGAGCTGGCGGCAGCGCGCGAACGACGGCAGCGGCCGCACGAAGGTGTTGACCGACAGCGGCACGAGCGGGATCGCGTCGCCTGGGTCGAGGAAGTGCAGCGGGCAGGCGTAGGAGTGGTCCAGGCGCATCCCCGCCATACCGGAGACGTCGAAGCCGGCGCCGACGAGCGCGCCGTGCAGCTCGTCGGCCAGCGCGGCCGCGCCGGGCAGCGGGCGGATCGTGTTGCCCAGCTCGCCCCACGTCTCGAACGCGTCGCCGCGGCCGATCGTGAACGTCGGCATCAGGTCCTCGGAGAACGTCAGCATGTGGTCGTTGCCGACGACGACGAGCGCGTCCGGTCGCGCGTCGGCCAGCGATGTGCGCAGCCGCTCCCAGCCGGCGTAGACGCGGTCGAGCTTCTCCTGCTCGCGCTCGCTGCGCTGGACGCGCAGCTGGCCGCCGGCGTGCGAGACGCAGGCGGCCCAGACGACCTCGCCCATCAGCGGCTCCCGATGAAGTCGAGCGCGATCCGGTTGAACGCCTCCGGCTGCTCGAACTGCGGCCAGTGGCCGGCCTGCTCGATCAGCTCGAAGCGCGCGCCGGGGACCAGCGCCGCCGCCTTGCGCGCCGTCGCCGCAGGCACCGTCGGGTTTCTGTCGGTCCACACCAGCAGCGTCGGGACGTCCGTGCGCGCGAGGTCGGCCTCGCCGATCAGGTTCGCGCGGTTGTCCTCGCCGGTCTGCTCGGCGGTCATCTTCGGCATCGCCGCGCGGCTGTCGGGCAGGTTGAAGATCGTCCAGCGCGTGTCGACCAGCTCGTCCGGAACGCTCTCCGGCGTCGCCATCAGGAACTCCAGCCGCGCCCGCACGCGCTCTCTCGTCGGCGCCTCCAGCGCTCTGTTGGTGACGGAGGCGACCTTTCTGTGGATCGCCTGCGACTCGGCCTGGCTGGCCGCGTCGGAGAGCAGGATGCCGGCGCCGGTCGCCGAGATCAGCGAGCGCACGCGCTCGGGGTGGGAGAGCGCGACGCGCCAGCCGGTCCAGGCGCCGAGCGACTGGCCGATCAGGTGGGCGCGCTCGGCGCCGACGCTGTCGAGGAAGTCGAGCAGGTGCCGCTCGAAGAGCGGCGAGTGGTAGGTCGCGTCGACCGGCTTGTCGCTGAAGCCGTGGCCGACCGCGTCGATCGCGTAGACGCGATAGCCGGCGTCGCCGAAGGCGCGCACGTTGCGCACGAAGCCCTCGGCGTGGCCGGAGAGGCCGTGCATCATCACGACGACCTCGCCGTCGGCGGGGCCGGCTTCGATCGCGCGGGTGCGGATCCCGCCGGCGTCGTGGTAGGTGACGCTCGTGCCGAGCGCGTCGATCCAGAATGACATCGGGAGTCAGGTCCTTCCGTGCGTGGTTGCGAAGTCGTGCAGCAGGTCGTTGACGGCGGCGGGCGCTTCCAGCTGCGGCCACTGCTTGGCGCCGGGCAGCGTGTGGAGGCGGGCGCCGGCGGCGTCGGCCGCGTCGGCGACGACCTGCGCGGGGGTGTGGCCGTGCTCGCCGCGGATCAGCAGCAGCGGCAGGCCGCGCTCGCGCAGCGTCGCCAACGCCTCCGGTCCGAGCAGCGCGGCGCTGTTGTCGGCGGCGCGGACGGCGCGGTGGACGGCGCGGGCCTCCGGCGGCGCGTAGAGCGCGCGGCGCGTCTGCACCAGCTCGTCGTCGATCACGGCGGGGTCGGCGACGAGGCCGGTGAGCCGTTCGCGGACGGCGTCGGCGGTCGGCTCGGCGAAGGCGCGGCCGCCGCGCTGGAAGGCGGCCGCGACGCGCGGGTCGGCGAGCCGCTCGCTCTCGCTCTGGAGGCCGGCCGGCTCGATCAGCGCGAGCGCGCGGACGAGGTCGGGGCGGTCGAGCGCGATCCGCGCGCCGACCCAGCCGCCGATCGACTGGCCGGCGAACACGACGCCGCCACGCGGACCGCCCCCGTCGGCGCGGCCGCCGAGCGCGCCGGTCGCGGCGAGCGCGTCGAGCACGGCGGTCGCGTGGGCGGTCAGCTCGGCGATCCCGTAGTCGCCGTCGTGGCGGCCGGTGAGGCCGTGGCCGAGCAGGTCGAACGCGATCACGCGGTGCCCGCGCGCCAGCGGGGCGACGTTCGCCCGCCACGACTCGAGGTGGCCGCCGCGGCCGTGCAGCAGCACCAGCGGCGCCCCACCGGCCGCGCCGGCGGTCAGCACCCGCGTCGGCACGCCGCCGGCGTCGAGCGTGCCGACCGACGCGCCGAGGAAGTCGGTCCAGAGGCTCACAGGTGCGTTCCGAAGAAGGCGAGCGCGCGCTCCCACGTCAGCGCGGCCGCCGCCGGGGCGTGGTTTCTGTGCGTGTCGTCGTGGTAGGCGTGGCCGGCGCCGGCGTAGGTGTGGGTCTCGACCGGCAGCCCGGTCGTTCTCGCCGCCGCGTCGAGCCGCGCGACCTGGTCGAGCGGGATCACCTCGTCCTGCTCGCCGAAGTGGAACTGGATCGGGCAGCGGATCGCCGGCGCCTGCGCGATCCGGTCGACCGGCCGGCCGCTGGTCGCGTACTCCGGCAGCAGCACCGGCAGCGCGTAGAGCGAGACGGCCGCCTTGAAGGCGTCGCCCAGCAGCGCGGCGGCGATCGCCGTGCCGCCGCCCATGCAGAAGCCGATCACGCCGGCCCGCGTCGCATCGGCGCCCTCGACGCCGGCGAGGAAGCGCAGCCCCGCGAGCAGGTCCGGGACGGCCTGGTCGTCGGTCGCCGACAGGAACGCCTTGATGCGGCGGTCGGCCGGCGAGGAGTACTCCGCCGGCGGGCCGCCGGCGCGCGCGAAGAGGTCGACCGTCAGCGTCGCGAAGCCCTCCCCCGCCAGCCGCCGCGTGACCTCCTCGCGGTGCGGCGTGACGCCGAGGTTCTCGTGCGCCATCACGACGCACGGCCAGCCGCCGGCCGGCCCCGCACTCCCCGAAGGGAGTGCGAGGTAGCCGCGGATCTCGCCGCCGATGCTGGGGAACGCGACCCAGCGAGCGGTGACGTCCGCGCCGCTCATGAGGCGGCGCAGTAGGCCGCGGCGTCGGCGGCGTTGTCTCTCGTGATCACCTGCACCGGCAGCGTCTGCACCGGCTCGGCCGCTCTCTCGCCGTTCAGGTCCGCGAGCACCGCTCTGCCGGTGCGGAAGCCGATCTGGAACGGCGAGGCGTCGGTCGTGGAGAGGAACTCGCCCTCCTCGACCGCTCTCAGACCCAGCTCGGTGCCGCCATTGGTGACGATCTTCACCTGGCCGTCCTTGCCGGCCGCCTGCAGCGACTTCAGCACGCCGAAGGCCATGTCCTCGTTGGAGACGAGCACGTAGTCGAGGTCGGGCTGCGCCTGGATCATGTTCTCTGCGACCGAGGCGGCCTTGCCGCGGTTCCACATCGCCGGCTGCTCGAAGACGACCTTCGCGTTCGGCGCCGCCGCGAGCGCGCCCTTGAACCCTCTGACGAGGAAGTCCGACGCCGCGCCGGGGGCGCCCGCGACGATCGCGACCTTCACCTCGTCGGCGTCGCCGGCCGCTCTGACCTGCTCGGCGAGGAAGCCGCCGATCTTCGCGCCGGTCGCGGCGTTGTCGAAGACGACCGCGCCGGCGACCTTGCTCGGGTCGCGCACGAAGTCGACCGAGCTGAGGAAGACAGGCACCTTCTCCGTGTTCGCCTTCGCGACGATCTGCGAGCCGGACTGGACGTTGACCGTCTGCAGCACGAGCGCGTCGGGCTTGCGCGCCAGCAGGTCCTCGCCGTTGGAGACCTCCGCACCGACGTCGTCGCGCGAGTTGACCTCGTTCAGCTCGGCGCCGTCGCCGAGGCCGGCCTTCAGGCCTCTGGAGACGCACATGTTGAACTCGACCGAGCTGCCGTTGATGAAGCCGACGGTCGGCTTGTCGCCGCCGCCGGACGTGCTGCCGCTGCCGCCGTCGTCGGAGCTGCTGCCGCAGCCGACCGCGACCGAGGCCGCCGTGACGACGGCGAGTGCGAGCGCCCAGCGGCGCCGCGGGGTGTGAACTGCCATCTCTCTCTCCTCCTTGTGCCGGCGGCGGGCTAGTGGCCGCCGGCTCGATCCGAGCGCCAGCGGGTGCCCGCCTGCCCCGACATCACGGCGATCGCGATGACGGCGCCGGTGGCGACCGACTGGTAATACGTCTGCACGTTGAGCAGGTTCAGCACGTTGGTGATGACGCCGAGCAGGACGACGCCGAGCACCGTCCCGGCGACGCTGCCGCGGCCGCCGGCCAGCGACGCGCCGCCGATCACGACGGCGGCGACCGCCTGCAGCTCGAGGCCGACGCCGCCCATCGGGCTGGCGGCGCCGACGCGCGAGACGAGCACGAGGCCGGCGAGCGCGGCGAGGCCGCCCGCGATCACGTAGAGCGCGACCTTGACGCGGCGGATGCCGATGCCGGCGACGAAGCTGGCGTGCTCGTTGCCGCCGATCGCGAGCGCGTCGCGGCCGAGCCGGGTGAAGCGCAGCAGCAGGCCGCAGGCGACCAGCACGAGGCCGGCGACGAAGGCCGGCATCGGGATCCCGGCGAGCGTCGCGGCGCCGAGCCAGCCGAAGTTCGAGACGGGGATCGTCTCGGCGTTGGTCGTCGCCTGCGAGAACCCTTCGAGGATCGACATCGTGCCGAGCGTGAGGATCAGCGGCGGCGCGTTGGAGACGACGATCGCGATCCCGTTCAGCAGCCCGACGCCCATCCCGATCGCGAGCACCGCCAGCACCGCCAGCGTCGCGCTGTCGCCGCCGGTCAGCATCTTCGCCGCGATCACGCCGCAGAGCGACGCGCAGGCGCCGATCGAGAGGTCGATCCCGCCGGAGACCATCAGCAGCGTCGTGGCGCCGGCGAGGATCCCCAGCACCGCGACCTGGCGCAGCACGTTGAGCAGGTTGTCGCTCGTCAGGAAGGTCTCCGACAGCAGCGACGCGACGACGATCACGACCAGCAGCACGACCGCCAGCGCGGCGACGTGCGAGCCGGTCGGGCCCAGCCGCCGCAGCGCGGCGAGCGGGCCGCGGCGCGGCGCCGCGGGCGCGGCGAGCGAGTCGACGGCGCTCATCGCTCCGCCTCCGCCCCGGTCGCCAGCTCCGTCAGCTTCTGCCGGGTCGCCGCCTCGCGCGGCAGCTCCGCGACGACGCTGCCCTTGCGCAGCACGACGATGCGATGGCACATCGCCAGCACCTCCTCTGGTTCGGTCGAGACGATCGCGACGGCGGCGCCGTTCCCGGCGAGCCGCCCCACGAGCGCGCGGATCTCCTGCTTGGCGCCGACGTCGACCCCTGCCGTCGGCTCCTCCAGCACCAGCACGCGGCCGCCGCTGGCGACCGTCTTGGCGAAGACGACCTTCTGCTGGTTGCCGCCGCTGAGCGCGGAGACGGCGACGGTCGGGTCGGACGGATGGATGCCGAGGTCGGCGACCCATCTGCGCGCCTCCGGCAGACGGCGGCGCGCGAGCACGCCGCGCCCCAGCGCCCGCGCGCTCAGCTGGATGTTCTCGGCGATGTCGAAGGCGGGCACGAGCCCGCTGCGCAGGCGGTCCTCCGGGACCAGCGCGACGCCGCGCCGCAGCGCTCCGCGCGGCGTGCGAACGCGCAGCGGTCTGCCGTCGACGGCGACGCTGCCGGCGCTCGGCCGCGTCTGCCCCGAGAGGACCCGCGCGAGCGTCGACTGGCCGGCGCCGACGGCGCCGAACAGCCCGACGATCTCGCCTCTGCGCAGCGTCAGCGAGACTTCCAGCAGCCGGCGCCCGACGGTCACGGCCTGCGCCTCCAGCGCGACGGCGCCGCCGCCGGCCAGCGCCGGCGGCTGCGCGACCTCGACCTCGCGGCCGATCATCGCGCGCACGAGGTCGCGCGCCTGCACGCCGTCGCGGCGCAGCTCCATCACCTCGACGACGCGGCCGTCGCGCACCACCGTCGCGCGGTCGGCGACCTCCAGCACCTCGTCGAGGTGATGGGAGACGTAGACGACGCCGACGCCCTCGGCCGCCGTGCGGCGGACCTGCTCCAGCAGCACGCGCGCCTCGCGCGCGCCGAGCGTCGCCGTCGGCTCGTCGAGGATCAGCACGCGGCAGCGGCGCGAGAGCGCGCGCGCCAGCTCGACGGCGCGCTGGTCGGCGATCGACAGCTCGCCGACCGGCTGCTCCAGCCGCAGGTCGAGCCCGAGCGCCGCCAGCGCGGCGGCGCCGTCGCGCCGCTGCGCGCGCCAGTCGACGAAGCCGCGGCCGCCTCTGCGGCCGAGCGCGACGTTCTCGGCGACCGAGAGGTCGGGGATCAGCGCCGTCTGCTGCAGCATCGTCTCGATGCCGGCGGCATGGGCGGCGGCGGGGCCGATCCGGCCCAGCTCCTCCCCGCCCAGCAGCAGCCGCCCGGCGTCCGGTCGCAGCGCCCCCGCGATCACCTTCACGAGCGTCGACTTGCCGGCCCCGTTGGGGCCGAGCAGCGCGTGGACCTCGCCCGCGCGCAGCTCGAAGTCGACCCCCTTCAGCGCCTGCGTGGCGCCGAACGACTTGCGCACCTCGAGCGCCTGCAGCAGCGGCGCGGCCGACATCAGGCGACCTCGACGCGCACGTCGAACAGCGGCGGGTCGTCGTGGCGCGCGACCTCGGCGAAGTGCAGCCGCCCGCAGCTCGTGCAGGCCGAGCGGCGCACCTCGATCTCGGCGTGGAAGGTCACGCGCGTACCGAGGTCCGCCGGTTCGGCGAGCGCCGTCCCGAGCCGCTGCTTCGGGTTCTCGTGCGCGTGCGCGAAGGCGCTGCCGCAGTCGCAGGCCCAGTAGCGCTCGCCGTCCAGCTCGACGATCGACAGCTGGTCGCCGACCGGCGCGAGCGTGCGGCCGGCGGCGGCGTCGAGGCCCAGCGGCGGCTGCGCCGCCGGCCACGCGCGGCGCGCCGCGAGGATCTGCTCGCGCAGCGCGGCGGTCGCCGCCGCGTCGAGCGTGCCGTCGGCGTCGACGACGACGCCGTAGGCCAGGCGCGCCGTCTCGACGGTGACGGCGTCGTCGCGCACGTCGGCGGCGACCCGCTCGGGCGCGCGCAGCAGCGGGTCGCCCCAGCCGCCGCCGCCCTGCGGCCCCCACTCGTAGACGTCGTCGTGGCCGAACTCGAAGACCGGCGGCTTCGCGCTCAGCAGCTCCTCGCTGACGGTCAGCTGGTCGATCTCGGTGACCAGCTCGCCGGCCGCCAGCTTCGCGCGCACGTCGGTGTCGCGGTAGAGGCGGTGGACGTTGGTCGCCGCCGGCAGGCCGCCCCACAGCCCCGGCGCCGTCGGCACCGTGTAGCCATGGCAGGCGGCGAGCACGCGGAAGCTGTCGACGTCGTGGACCATGTACGCCGCGCCGCTGCTCTGGCCGCCGCGGTTGCAGCCGGCGCCGGGCGTGTCGGCGAGCAGCCGCCGGTGCAGGTAGAGCACCGGCATGATCAGCTCCAGCGACTCCACGTTCGGCGCCTTGCCGGCGATGATGTTGCGGTGGCCCTGCGGGCTGAGGCCGTCGCGGTGGG
>DATIOB010000821.1:0-3536 GCA_035473605.1 Conexibacter sp. | reverse complement strand
GCTGGATCCCGAAGCGGTCGCGCAGCGGCGTGCTCAGCAGCCCGGCGCGCGTCGTCGCGCCGACGAGCGTGAACTTCGGCAGGTCGAGCGTCACGACCCGCGCGCCCGCCCCCTGCCCGACGGTGATCGGCAGCTGGCCGTCCTCCATCGCCGGGTAGAAGGTCTCCTCCAGCGCTCGCGGCAGCCGGTGGATCTCGTCGACGAAGAAGACCGCGCGCGGCTCCAGCGCTGTCAGGAAGGCGGCGACGTCGCCCTTGCGCTCCAGCGCCGGCCCGGCCGTCTGTATGAACGGCACGCCGAGCTCCTCGGCGACGATCTGCGCCAGCGAGGTCTTGCCGAGCCCGGGCGGGCCGGCGAGCAGCACGTGGTCGAGCGCGTCGCCGCGGGCGGAGGCGGCCTCGATCGAGACGGCGAGCTGCTCGCGCACCGCCTCCTGGCCGACGAAGTCGTCCAGTCGCCGCGGGCGCAGCGTCGTCTCGGCCTCGTCCTCCTCGGGCAGCGCGCCCGGTGTCTGGATCCGTCCGCTGCTCATCTGCGCGAGGTCCGCAGCGCGTGGGCGATCAGCTCTTCAGGAGTCTCGCCGGGCGCTCTGGAGAGCAGCCTGTCGGCCTCCTCCAGCGAGAAGCCGAGGCCGACGAGGCCTTCGCGCGCGAGCGTGCGCGGGTCGTCGGAGGCGGTCACCGAGATCGCGTCCTCGGGCAGCGTCACGCCGGCCTTCTCGCGCAGCTCGACGATGATCCGCTCCGCCGTCCGTCTGCCGATGCCGGGGACGGCCTGAAAGCGCTTGGTGTCGCCGCCGGCGAGCGCCGAGAGCAGCTCGCGCGGCGTGCCGCCCGACAGCACCGCCAACGCCACCTTCGGGCCGACCGACTGGACGCCGAGCAGCATCAGGAAGAGGTCGCGCTCCTCCTCGGTCGCGAAGCCGAACAGCTGCATCGCGTCCTCGCGCACGACCATGTGGGTGTGCAGCATCACCTGCTTGCCGGCCGCAGGCACGTGCTTGAGCGTCTCGCTGGAGACCGACAGCCGGTAGCCGACGCCCTGCACGTCGACGACGACCTCGCCCCCGCTCGGCGGCGACGGGCGGCGGCCCGCCACCTCTCCGCGCACGAGCGCGATCACGCGCTCACCAGCGCGGCCGCGAGCGGTGCGCGGTTGGTGTGGCAGATCGCGACGGCGAGCGCGTCGGCGGCGTGGTCGGGCCGCGGGAGCTCGGTCAGCGACAGCAGCCGCTGGACCATCTGCTGGACCTGGAGCTTCTCGGCGCGCCCGCTTCCGCAGACCGAGTTCTTGATCTGCTGCGGCGTGTAGGAGCTGCACGGCAGGTCGTGCTGGCCGGCAGCCAGCAGCACGACGCCGCGCGCCTGACCGACGGCCATCGCCGACCTCGCGTTGGCGCCGAAGTAGAGGTCCTCGATCGCGAGCGCCACCGGCGCGTGCTCGGCGATCAGCTCGCAGACGCGCGCGTGGATCGCGGTGAGGCGGCGCTCCAACGGCAGGCCGGCCGCGGTCTCGATCACGCCGCCGTCGAGCGCGACGGTGCGCCCCCGCCGGCTGGCGACCACGCCGTAGCCGGTGTTGGCGGTGCCGGGGTCGATGCCCAAGACGATCATCTGTTCGTATTCTGCGGCACCGCTCGGACGCCTGCCCGCGGCAGGCGCCGGGTCAGCCTGCGATTCGTTCCAGGACGTCCGCGTCGACGTCGAAGTTCGCGTGAACCTCGTTGACGTCGTCGTTCTCGTCGAGCGCGTCGATCAGTCTCAGCAGCTTCGTCGCGGCGTCCTCGTCGAGGTTGACGCGCGTCTTCGGGCGCTGCGTCACCTCGGCGTTCTGGATCGCGACCTCGGCCTCCTCCAGCGCCTTGCGCACGCCCGAGAGGTCGGAGGGCTCGGTGAGGATCTCGAAGACGTCCTCGTCCTGCTCGATGTC
Source organism: Conexibacter sp. (assembly GCA_035473605.1). Classification (GTDB taxonomy): domain Bacteria; phylum Actinomycetota; class Thermoleophilia; order Solirubrobacterales; family Solirubrobacteraceae; genus Conexibacter. The sequence goes on along the minus strand of DATIOB010000821.1, from coordinate 1,607 downwards.
GAGCGCGCCGGCGTCGATCGCGACGATCAGGTCGTCCTCGGAGTATCTGTCGGCCTCGACGACGATCACGCCCTGTCTGTCGAACAGGTAGGCGACCGAGCCTGGCTCGCCGAGGCTGCCGCCGTGCTTGGAGAGCAGGTGACGGACGTCGGCGCCGGTGCGGTTGCGGTTGTCCGACATCGCCTCGATCAGCAGCGCGACGCCGCCGGGGCCGTAGCCCTCGTAGAGGATCGACTCGATCGCGTCGGCGTCGGCGCCCTCGCCGGTGCCCTTCGCGATCGCGCGCTCGATGTTGTCCTTCGGCATCGAGGCGTCCTTCGCCTTCTGGACGGCGTTCGCGAGCGTCGCGTTCAGCTCCGGATCGCCGCCGCCCTCACGCGCCGCGACGGTGATCGCACGCGCGAGCTTGGTGAAGGCCGCGCCGCGTCTCGCGTCGACGATCGCCTTCTTGTGCTTGATTCCCGCCCATTTCGAATGTCCGGCCATGGGCGTGATTGTATGTGGCCGTCCGACGAAAGTGATCCCCCATGCAGCGGTTCCTCTCCCTCCCCCTCCTGCTCGCCGTCGGCGCCCTCGCGCTGGCCGGCTGCGGCGACGACGACTCCGGCGGTGACACGAACGCCGCCGCGCCGGCGACGACGGCGGCCTCCGACGCTCCCGCGACGACCCCGGCCGGCGACTCCGGCGGCGACGTCGAGGTCGTCATGAAGGGGATCGCCTACAGCCCCTCGTCGATCACCGTCAGAGCCGGCCAGAGAATCACCTGGGTCAACGAGGACGACGTGCTTCACGACGTCGTCTCGACCGACGGCGAGAGAATCGAGTCCGAGCTGTTCCCCAACGGCGAGAGCTTCTCCTTCACGCCGACGAGAGCCGGCTCGATCCACTACGTCTGCACGATCCACCCGGGGATGGAAGGCAACATCACCGTCGAGTAGCGCGTCCGGCTCAGGCGAGCGCGGCCGGATGCGCGCGGTACCAGGCGACCGTGCGCTCCAGCCCCTCGTCGAGCCCGATCGCCGGCTCCCAGCCGGTCAGCTCGCGCAGCTTCGACGGATCGACGTACTGGCGGTCGATCTCCCCGTCGGGCGTACCGCTTCCGCGCACGTCCGGCGTCACGTCGGTGCCGGCGATGCGGCAGATCCGCGCGACGACGTCGAGCACCGCGTGCGGCGCGCCGCCGCCGGCGTTGAAGGCCTCGCCGCGGGCGCGCTCGGTCCCCGGCGCCGCGCCAGCGTCGCCGTCGAGCGCGTCGGCGAGCTGGAGATAGGCGGCGACGGCGTCCTCGACGTAGAGGAAGTCGCGCTCCGGCGTGCCGTCGGAGCGGATCACGGGCGCGCGCCCGGCAAGCGCGGCGCCGATCGCCTCGGGCACGAGCCGCGAGCGGTTGAGGTCGCCGCCGCCGTAGAGGTTGGCGAAGCGCGTGACCGCCACCGGCAGCGCGTACGTGTGCCAGTAGGAGCGCGCGATCAGGTCGGTCGCCGCCTTGCTGACGTCGTACGGGAAGCGCGGCTCCAGCGGGTGGTCCTCGCGGTAGGGCAGCGTCGCGCTGGCGCCGTAGGCCTTGTCGGAGGCGGCGACGACGACGCGCTCGGCGCCGTGCAGGC
>DATIOB010000820.1:0-14313 GCA_035473605.1 Conexibacter sp. | reverse complement strand
GGGCGAAGGAGATCCGGCTCGCCAACAACGACCTGCCGCTCGGGAACCTGACGTTCTTGATGTGAGGGTCCCAGGCAAAACCGGAGTCCGGATCCTCGGATTCTGTATACTGTTGACGTGAAGCCTGTCGACCTCTCGTCGATCAAGCTGGAGCGCGGCTTCAGCGACCGGCGCATCACCGCCGACTACGTCGCGGAGGCGCTGCGCGACGCGATCCATAGCGGCGAGCTGGCCGACGGCGCCGAGCTGAACCAGGCCGCGCTGGCGCTCCACTTCGGCGTCTCGCGCGTGCCGGTGCGCGAGGCGATGCGCCAGCTCCAGGCCGAGGGTCTGATCGACACGCGCGCGCACAGACTCGCGATCGTGCGCGCGCTCGACCTCGACCGCGTGATCGAGATCTACGACGTGCGCGCGCTGCTGGAGGGCTTCGTCGTCGAGCGCGCCGTCCCGCGGATCGCCCCCGCCGACCTGCGCTCCGCGCGTGCGCTCGACGAGCAGATGCGCGGCGCCGTCGACCATCCCCGCTGGCTGGAGCTGAACGCCCGCTTCCACCGGCTGCTGTACGCGCCGTCGGGGGCGGAGACGACGATCGAGCTGATCGACCAGCTGCGCGCCCGCGGCGAGCGCTACGTGCGGCTCTGGAGCCACGGCTCCGGGATCCATCGTCCGGTCGAGGCCGGCGAGGAGCATGCCGCGATCGTCGACCTCGTCGAAGCCGGCGACGCCGCCGGCGCCCGTGCCGCGATCGAACAGCACTTCCACCACACGCGCGACCGCCTGATGGCCCACGGCAACGCGCACGCGGCGGCTGCTCAGGCTGCTGAGGCTGCGGGGGCGTAGGCGGCACCGCGCGCGGCTGCGCCTCGTGCGCGGGTGCCGTTCGCAGTGAGAGTTCTTGGGCTGGGGGGAGGGCGGGGCTGGGCTGTCGGCCGGCGTGAGCGTCCGTCGGCGGTGCTGATTCTCGGCTTTGGCTCGGATGAGTGCGGATCTGTGCATGCATGCGGTGTGCAGATCCGCGCTCAACGCTCGTTTGGCGCATGGGTGACGCTCTCTTCACGCATGCGATGAGCAAACCGCCGGTCATCCGCGCAGCGGTCGGTGCACCGGGCCTGACCCGTCTCTCCGCGCCACCTCGCACCCCTCGATTCGCTTCCATTCATCAGGAGGATGCTGTATACAGTTGTCAGTATGACCGTGACACCTGAATCGCTCGTCGTTCGCAAGTGGGTGACCGTCGTGGAGGAGATCGCGCACGACGGCGGGCCCGCGGTCGAGGAGCCGCTCGTCAAGGCCGCCGTCGGCGTCGTGATCGCCAATCCGTACGCCGGCCGCTACACCGACACGCTCGAAGCGCTGATCGAGCCGAGCATCCCGCTCGCCAAGGAGCTGGTCGCACGCACGCACGCCGCGCTCGGCGGGCGCACGCCGCAGAGCTGCGGCAAGGCCGCGATCGTCGGCACCGCCGGCGACCAGGACCACGGCATCGCGTGCATCACCACCCCCTTCGGCGACGCGATGCGCGAGGAGATCGACGGCATCACGTGGGTCACCTCGACCGCGAAGGTCGCCGTCGCCGGCAGCTCGATCGACGTCCCGCTCGCCTACAAGCGCGCGCTGTTCGTGCGCGAGTACTACGACACGATCACGCTCACCGTCCCGGACGGCCCCAAGCCCGACGAGATCCTCGTCGTCGCCGCGATGGCCTCGCGCGGACGCGTCCACCATCGCGTCGGCGGCCTCGCCAGAGACGAGGTCAGCGTGGGGGACGGGCTCAGATGAGCGCCGGTCTGCTCTTCTCGCAGATGCAGCCGCCGGCCGGCGGCGACCTCGTGGACTTCCACGACTGGTACGAGTCCGAGCACATCCCCGCGCGGATGTCGATCCCCGGCTTCGAGCAGGCCGTCCGCTACGAGCTGAGCAAGCAGGAGGGCGGGCCGGAGACGGCCCGGTGGCTCGCCTGCTACTTCCTCGACGACGTCGCCGCGCTCGAGACGCCCGAGTACCTGAGGCTGAAGGCCGACCCGGGCGCGCGCACCGCGCAGATGCTCGCGACCGTCGACCTCTTCACGCGCTACATCTGCGATCAGATCTCCGACACCGGCGCGACCGGCGAGGAGCCCGGCGCGCTGCTGGCGATCGCCTTCTCCGTCCCCGACCACGACGTCGACGAGTTCGACGGCTGGTACGAGGAGGAGCACATCCCCCTGCTGATGCGCGTGCCCGGCTGGCAGCGCGTCCGCCGCTACCGCGTGCGGCCCGGCTCGGCCGGCCCGCCGTGGACGCACATCGCACTGCACGAGCTGCACTCCGAAGAGGCGCTCAGCCGACCCGAGCGCGCCGCCGCGCGCGACACCCCGCGCCGTGACCAGCTCGCCCAGCGCGACTGGTTCGACAGCGGCCGCTGGGTCTACCGCCCGATCCACCGCGCTGCCGCGACCGACGCAGCCGCCGCCTGACCCCCCCGAGAGGACCGACCCCGCGCCATGGCACTTCCCTACACCCGCGCCGAGATCAAGGACCGCGCCCGCAGCGAGTGGAGCGGCGCGTGCAACGTCACGCTGCCCTCGTTCACGGCCGACTTCAAGGGCCTGAACGAGGCCGGCATCGCCCACGACGTCAAGCTCGCCGCCGAGCACGGCTACTGGGGCACGCTCGTCGCCTCGGAGTCGGGCACGACGACCGAGGAGTACAAGCGCTTCCTGGAGGTCGCCGCGGAGGCGGCGCCGGAGGGCTTCAAGCTCGTCGCGCACCTGAGCTTCTCGACCGTCGAGGAGTCGGTCGAGGTCTGCCAGGTCGCCGAGGGCCTCGGCGTCGAGGCCGGCCTGCTCTCCTACCCGCCGAACTTCCGCCCCAAGTCCTCGGCGGAGATCGTCGAGCACACGAAGTTCGTGACCGACAGCACCGATCTGGCGATGATCATGTTCGGCGTCAACACGTGGGGCTTCAGAGCGCTGCACCCGGCCGGCTTCCCGATGGACGCGCTCGTCGAGATGTGCAAGATCGACACGGCCGCGGCGCTCAAGTACGAGGGCGGCGGCGCGGCGCTCTTCAGCGCTTTCGAGGAGGCGCACTGGCGCTGCCACGAGCACGTCATCGTGCAGAACCCGATGGAGGTCCACATCCCCGCGATGGTGGCCAACTACGGCGTCAGATGGTTCGGCACCAGCGGCTATGAGGCCTACGGCCCGCGCATTCCCGCGCTCGTCGAGGCGGCCGTCGCCGGCGACCGCGAGAAGACGGCGGAGATCTTCTGGAGCTACCACCCCGGCCGCGAGAGCAGAGGCGCCTTCCACGCGACCTTCGCGGGCGCGAACTTCATCCACCGGGTGGGGTGGAAGTACCTGAGCTGGCTGCAGGGCTACAACGGCGGACTGCTGCGGATGCCGCAGATGCGCCTGCAGCCGGGCCAGATGAAGGCGCTGCGCGGCGGGCTCGCGGCCTCCGGCTTCGAGCTGCCGGCCGACGACGCCGAGTTCTACGCGGGCCGGACGGCCTAGACCATGCGGCCCGTCATGCGCGGCCACGGAGCGGGGGAGGACCCGGGAAGATGACGCTGTACCTGGGCGCAGACGACATGCGCGCGCTGGCGACGCACGAGGTCACGATCGGCGCCGCGCGCGCCGCGATCGAGGCCGAGCGGGCGGGTCGCACCGTCGTCCCGCCGCGCCTCGACGTCGACCTCGAGCGCGGCTTCCTGCGCGTGATGCCGGCCGCCTTCAACGACCTGATGGGCCTGAAGGTCATGACGCTCGTCAGAGGGCTCGGCACGCGCTACCTGATCCTGCTCTACAGCCAGACCGGCGGCGAGCTGCTGGCGATGTTCGACGCCGACGAGGTGACGCGCCTGCGGACCGCGGCGACGACGGCGCTCGCCGGCGAGATGCTCGCGCCGGAGGGCGCCAGCACGCTCGGGCTCGTCGGCAGCGGCTTCGAGGCCGAGGGCCACCTGCGCGCCTTCGCGCAGCAGTGGCCGCTGGAGGAGGTGCTGGTCTACAGCCGCGCGCGCGAGCGGCGCGAGGCGTTCGCGGCGCGGATGTCGGAGGAGCTGGGGATCGGCGTGCGCGCGGTCGAGACCGTCGCCGGCGCCGTCGGCGCGGCACCGGTCTGCGTGCTCGCGACGAAGGCGACCGAGCCGGTCGTCAACGGCGCCGACTTCCAGCCGGGCGCGGTCGTGCTGTCGATCGGCTCGACGCGACCCGACCTGCGTGAGCTCGACAGCGCCACGTTGCGGCGCGCCGCGACGCTGCTGGTCGACGACCCGCGGCAGGTCAAGCTCGAGTCGGGCGACGTGATCGAGGGACTCGACTGCGGCGCGCTGCGCGAGGAGCACGTCGTCGGGATGGCGCATGCCGGCGAGCACCGCTTCGCCCGCAGCGGCGAGCGCGACCTGCTCGCGTTCAAGTCGGTCGGGACGGCGATCCAGGACCTCGCGCTCGCCAGCGCCGTGCTCGACGCCGCCGTCACCTCCGGCCGCGGCCGCGACGTCGGCGAGCTGACGCGGCTGAAGCCGTTCGCCGCGCCGCCGCCGGACGCGCTCTCCGCGATCGCCGAGGGAACGGCGTGACCGACCAGCAGGACAGGCTGTCCAACGGAGTCCGACCGCCGGGCGGAAAAGACCCCTTGAGCAATCGCGAACATGCGATGCTCGCGCCGATGGAACGCATGGATGCTTCCAGCGGGCAGGAGCAGGACCGTCTCGGCCGCCTCGTCGGCGTCACCGTCGGCGTGCCCGACCCTGCCGCGACGGCCGCCTTCCTCGCTGACGGGATCGGTTTCGCGACGGTCGCGCAGGAGGACGGCACGATCGCCGTCCGCTGCGAGGGCGACTACGGCCCGCGCGGCCAGACGGCCGTCACGCTGCGCGCCGCCGACGGCGGTGCGGCCGACTCGCCGGAGCTGCTCGCGGTCACCTTCGAGGTCGCCGACGGCTACGACTTCGACGCGCTCGCGCAGCGCGCGCGGGCGGTCGGCGCCGAGCCGCGCGAGACCGCCGCCGGCGGCCTCGCCTTCGCCGAGCCGGCCGGCTGCCCGCTCGTCGTCGAGCCGGCCGCCGCGCACACCGTCGAGCCGCCGGCGCCCGGCCGTCTCGGCCCGCGCCGGCTCGGCCACGTCAACCTCAAGAGCGACGCGCCGACGCGCACGGCCGCCTTCTTCGCCGACGTGCTGCGGCTGAAGCTCTCCGAGCAGATCGGCGACAACCTGCTGTTCCTCCGGATCGCCGCCGAGCACCACAACCTCGGCATCCGGCCGGGCGAGCGCGGGATGCTCCACCACCTCGGCTGCGAGCTGGCCGGCTGGCACGCCTACCAGCCGATCCTCGACCGGCTCGCCGCGGGCGGCTGGAAGGTCGAGTACGGGCCGGGTCGCCACGTCCCGGGCCGCAACCTCTTCACGTACGTCGTCGAGCCGACGTCGGGGCTGCGCGTCGAGCTGTTCGCCGACATGGCGCAGATCGCCGACGAGTCCTCGCACGTGCCGGTCCGCTGGGAGCCGGGCGACCGCATGACGAAGACGATCAACACGTGGGGCCCGACCCCGCCGGCCAGCTTCCTCGCGTGAGCGCCTTCGACGGACGCTCCCTGCTGGTCGTCGGCGGTGCCTCCGGGATCGGCCTCGCGGCCGCCCGGCTGGCCGCCGAGCGCGGCGCTCGCGTCGTCGTCGCCGACGTCGACCCTGCCGGTGCCGAGACGGTCGCGGCGCTGCCCGGCGAGATCGGCTTCGTGCACGCCGACGCGACCGACGCCGCCCAGACGGAGGCGGCTGTCGCCGCGACGCTCGCCCGCCATGGCAGACTCGACGCGCTGCTGGCGACCGTCGGCGGCGCCGTGCTCGGCGACGCGGCCGAGCTGGATCCCCGGACGTGGGAGCGCGAGCTGAGCTTCAACCTCACCTCGGCCTATCTCTGCTGCCGGGCCGCGATCCCCGTGCTGAGAGCGCAGCGCTCCGGCGCGATCGTGCTGACCAGCAGCGGCCAGGCGGTCATGTCGGCCGCCGACCGCGCCGGCTACGCCGCCGCGAAGGCCGGCGTGATCTCCTACACGCGCTCGCTCGCCGGCGCGCTCGCGCCCGACCGCGTTCGCGTCAACTGCATCGCTCCCGGCCCGACCGACACGCCGCGCTTCCGCGCGATGAACGGCGGCGAGGAGGGCGTCGAGCGGGTCCGCCGGATGATGCCGCTCGGCGAGATCCCGAGACCGGAGGAGTGCGCCGAGGTGGCGCTCTTCCTGCTGTCCGACGCCGCCCGCCAGGTGACCGGCCAGACCGTCCACGTCAACGGCGGGTTGTTGATGCCATGAGCGAGCGCGCACGCATCGGCCACGAGCCGAGAACCGGCCTCTACTGGGAGCGGCTCGGGCCCGACGACGCCGCCGGACCTCCGCTGCTGCTGATCCACGGCGGCGGCGCGACCGGCGCCTGCTGGCGCGCGACCCCGGACGGCCGCCTCGGCTGGGCCGACCAGCTCGCCGCGCGCGGCCACCGCGTGTGGGTGACCGACTGGCCCGGGACCGGCCGCTCCGGCAACCGCGACGGCCTCCAGATCGCCTATGACGACGTCGTCGCGGGCTACCGCGCGCTGCTGCGCGAGACGATCGCGGAGCCGGTCGTCGTCGTCTGCCACTCGATGGGCGGCGCCGTCACGTGGCAGCTCGTCGAGCACGAGCCCGACCTCGTCGCCGGCGTGCTCGCCGTCGCCGCCGCCTACCCCGCCAACGTCGGCGCCGTCAACTCGACGGTCGTCTCCGACGACGGCGCTGTCGCGGTGATCGACTTCGGCGACACCGGCGTGCGGATGACGGTCGACCGCCGCACGATGAACCTCTACGGCGACGGCTACGTCTTCCAGCAGGGGATCGCGACCAGCACCCGCTTCCCCATGGAGCACGTCGACGCGATGCGCGCCGGCTTCGTCGGGCTGCCGCCGCGGATGCTGCTGCAGCGGCTCGGCGTCGAGCCGGGGCTGCCGCGCGTGGACGCCCCCGCGGGCTTCGCCGGCAAGCCGATCCGCCTGCTGACGGCCGGCGAGGATCCCGCGCACACGCGCGCGATCGAGGAGCGCACCGTTGCGCTGCTGCGCGGCTGGGAGGCCGACGTGGAGCTGGTCTGGCTGCCGGACCGCGGGATCGAGGGCAACGGCCACTTCATGTTCTTCGAAGAGAACTCCGACGAGCTGCTGGAGCTGGTCGCCGAACTGCTCGCCGTCGTCGGGGCGGTGGCGCGATGAGCGTCCGTTACGGCTCCGACCAGATCGTCTCGCATCTGATCGAGGCGGGGATCGAGCAGGTCGCCTTCAACCCCGGCGCCAGCTTCCGCGGGATCCACGACTCGCTCGTGCACACGCCCGGGGCGCCGGAGATCTCGCTCTGCATGCACGAGATGGTCGCCGTCTCGATCGCGCAGGGCTACGCGAAGGCGGCCGGCAAGCCGATGGCGGCGCTGCTGCACAACGTCGTCGGCCTGCAGAACGCCTCGATGGCGATCTACAACGCCTGGTGCGACCGCGTTCCGCTCATGCTGCTCGGCGGCACCGGGCCGAAGTCGAAGGCGAACCGGCGGCCGTGGATCGACTGGATCCACACCGCCTCGGTGCAGGCGAACATCGTGCGCGACTTCGTCAAGTGGGACGACGAGCCGCACGACATCGCGTCGGTGGCGGAGTCGTTCGCGCGCGGGATCACGGCGACGCGCTCGCTCCCCAGCGGCCCCGTCTACCTCTGCTACGACGTCGACCTGCAGGAGGATCCGCTTCCGGCGGACCACGTCGAGCAGTCGATCGCGCAGTACGCGGTGCCGAGCGCCCCGGCGCCGGCGCCGGCCGACGTCGAGTGGCTGCTCTCGAAGCTGCGCGCTGCCGAGCGGCCCGTGATCCTCGCCGGCTACGTCGGCGAGGCGCCGGAGCAGTTCGCGGCGCTGACGGCGCTGGCCGAGGCGCTCGGCGCGCCGGTGCTCGACACCGGCGTGCGCCACGCCTTCCCGAGCGGCCATCCGCTCAGCGGCGCCGGCGTCCCCGGCCTGTTGGAGGCGGCCGACGTCGTGCTCGCGCTCGACGTCGAGGAGCTGCACGGCCCGCTCGGCGCGCGCATCGAGGACCGCGCGCTGACGCTGCTCAACGTCACGCTCTCGACGCTGAAGCTGCGCGCCTGGGCGCACGACTACCAGCCGCTGGCGCCGGCCGAGCGGCACGTGACCGCGAGCGCCGACCACGTCGTCGCCGCGCTGCTGCACGAGCTGCGCGCGGCCCCGCTCGACCCCGCCGCCGTCGCCGCGCGCACGGCTGAGGTCGCCGAGCGGATCGCGAGCACCCGCGCGGGCTGGAGCGCGTCAGCGCGCAGCGCGACCGCCGACGGCGTCGTCCCGCTGGAGCGGCTGATCCACGAGCTGGGCGGCGCGCTCAGCGGCGAGCGGTTCGTGCTCGGCGGCGGCACCAACGGCAGACTCGAGCAGCGCCAGTGGGCGCTCGACCGGCCGCGCCAGTACGCCGGCTGGGCCAGCGGCGGCGGCCTCGGCTACGGCGTCAGCGGCGCGCTCGGCGTCGCGCTCGCGCAGCAGCCGGGGGACGGGACGATCACCGTCGACCTGCAGGCCGACGGCGACCTGCTGTTCCTGCCCTCGGCGCTGTGGACCGCGGTCCACAAGCGGCTGCCGGTGCTGATCGTCGTCAACGACAACCGCCAGTACGGCAACACCGTCGAGCACGCCGCCAAGATCGGCCGCCACCGCGGCCACGGCGAGGAGCGCCGCTACGCCGGCGCCGGGCTCGCCGACCCGCCGGTCGACCTCGCCGCGCTGGCGCGCTCGTTCGGGATGTGGTCGGCCGGGCCGATTGCCGATCCCGAGACGCTCGCGCAGCGGCTGCAGGAGGCCGTCGCGGTCGTCCGCTCCGGCCGCCCCGCGCTGCTCGACGTGCTGACCCCCGGCTTCTGACCCAGTGAGAGGACATCGATGACCGACACGCTCGTCCAGGACCCGATCGCGACGTACGTCGGCGGTCGCGACTTCAAGATGCTGATCGGGGATCAGTTCGTCGACGCGCAGGACGGCGCGACCACTGACGTGCTCGACCCCTCCACGGGCGAGCGGCTGACCACCGTCCCGACCGGCGGCGCCGCTGACATGGAGCGCGCGATCGCCGCCGCCAGAGCGGCGCAGCCGGCGTGGGAGCGGATCGGCGTCGCCGGCCGCAGCGCCTGCTTCGCCCGCTTCGACGCGCTGATCTCCGAGCATCGCGAGGAGCTGGCGATGCTCGATGCGATCGACTGCGGCAACCCCGTCAAGGCGATGCGCGTCGACGTCGACCTCTGCCACACCTACCTGAGAGGGTGGCCGGCGATCGCCGCGTCGATGACGGGCGACGTGATCCCCGCCAGCCCGGGGAACCTGCACTACACGGCGCACAGACCGTACGGCGTCGTCGGTCGCATCACGGCGTTCAACCACCCGCTGATGTTCGCCGTCACGCGGCCGCTGCCGTCGCTGATCGCCGGCAACACGCTGGTGATGAAGCCCTCGCCGGACACGTCGCTCTCGACGCTGGCGCTGGCGCAGCTGTTCGCCGAGGCGTTCCCGCCGGGCGTCGTCAACATCGTCACCGGCGGCGGCGCGGCCGGCGACGCGCTCGTGACCCACCGCGACGTCAAGCGGATCGCCTTCACCGGCTCGGTGCAGACCGGCCTGCTGATCCAGCGGCGCGCCGCCGAGTCGGGCATGGTCAAGCACCTGTCGCTGGAGCTGGGCGGCAAGAACGCGATGATCGTCTTCCCCGACGTCGACGTCGACGAGGCGGTCGAGGGCGCGATCTACGGGATGAACCTCGACGTCTGCCAGGGGCAGTCGTGCGGCTCCAACTCGCGCGTGCTCGTGCACAGGAAGATCCACGACGAGTTCGTCGCGAAGATGGCAGACCGCCTCTCCGGCTACACCGTCGGCGTCGCCTACGACGAGGCGACCGACGTCGGCCCGCTCGTGACGCCGGCCCACCACCAGCGCGTCGCCGGCTTCGTCGAGTCGGGCGTCGCGCAGGGCGCCGAGCTGGTCTTCGGCGGCGACCGTCCGGCCGGCGCTCCGGCCGGCGGCAACTTCATCACCCCGGCGCTGTTCGCCGGTGTGCGGCCGGAGATGAAGATCGGCCACGAGGAGATCTTCGGCCCGGTCATCTCGACCTTCCAGTGGGACGACTACGACGCGATGGTCGAGCTGGCCAACTCGACCGACCTCGGCCTGACGGCGTCGGTCTGGACGCGCGACCTCGACGTCGCGCACAAGACGGCGGAGCGGCTCGACGCCGGCTACGTCTGGGTCAACGACTCGACGCGCCACTACTTCGGCACGCCCTTCGGCGGCTCCAAGAACAGCGGGATCGGGCGCGAGGAGTCGCCCGACGAGCTGCTCAGCTACCTGGAGCAGAAGGTCGTCCACACCCGTCTCGGCGACCCCGCCGCCGCGCTCGCGCGGATGGTCGCCTGACCCCGCCCGCCTGACCCGACCCAGACCCACGACCGGAGCGACCCCATGGACCACAAGCTCTTCGACTACTCGCCGATCGTCCGCCGCTCCGCGCCGCGGCTGCCCGACGGCAAGCGGCTGGCCGTCTGGATCGGGCTCAACGTCGAGCACTACCAGTACGGCCAGCAGGCGCTCAGCCTCGCGCCGTTCACCGCCCAGCTCGTGCCCGACCCGCTCAATTACGGCTGGCGCGACTACGGCGTGCGCTCCGGCATCTGGCGGTTGGCGGAGCTGCTCGACAGGCACGGCTTCCGGCCCAGCGCGATCACCAACGCCGCCGTCTTCGAGCACTATCCGGAGATCGTCGCCGAGGGCGTCGAGCGCGGCTGGGCATGGGTCGGCCACGGCAACGACAACTCGTCGTGGTGGGTCGGGATGGACCGCGCCGCCGAGACCGCCGCGGTCACGGAGATCGTCAGGACCTTCACGAGCGCGACCGGCGCGGCCCCGAGAGGGTGGCTCGGCCCGGCGCTGACGTCGACCGAGAACACGCTCGAGGTGCTGGCGGAGCTGGGCTTCTCCTACAGCCTCGACTGGGCCAACGACGACCAGCCCTATCGCTTCACGACCGCGACCGGCGGGCTCGCCTCGCTGCCGTACAGCAGCGAGGTCAACGACATCCCGGCGTTCGTGCTCCACCACCACACGGGCGAGCAGTTCGCGCAGTCGGTGATCGACCAGTTCGACGTGCTCTACGAGGAGGGCGCGCGCGACCTGCGCGTGATGGGGATCGGGATCCACCCGTTCCTCGTCGGCCAGCCGTTCCGCGCCAAGCACTTCGCGCGGGCGCTGGAGCACATCGCCGGCCACGACGACGTCTGGCTGGCGACCAGCGACGAGATCGCCGACTGGTACCTCGGCGCGACCGCGCAGTAGCGGCGATTCCCTTGGCCGCAAGTGGTGACAACTGTATACTGTCGCCCGACTCAAGTATGACTGGAGGCAGACGGTGACGGACGCGACGCTGGAGAAGCTGCACGATCGCCTGAAGGCGACGGTGCGCCCTGAGGAGGGGGCGGTTCCCCTCTTCGTCTACTCCGACCCGGACGTGTACCGGCTGGAGCTGGAGCGCGTCTTCGGCAGAGTGTGGCTGTTCGTCGCGCACGAGTCGGAACTGGAGGAGGAGGGCGCCTTCGTCGTGCGGCAGATGGGGGAGCAGTCGGTGATCGTCGCGCGCGGCGACGACGGGGAGATCCGCACCTTCCTCAACGCCTGTCGTCATCGCGGGATGAGACTGACGTGCGAGGACCGCGGCGTCGCGTCGATGTGGCGCTGTCCCTACCACGGCTTCACGTTCGCCAACTACGGCAACTTCATGGGCACGCCGTTCGAGCGCGCGGCGTATCCGCCCAACGGTCTGGACCGCGAGCGGCTGAGACTGATCGAGGCGCGTTGCGACAGCTACGCGGGGATGATCTTCGCCACGTGGGACAAGGAGGGCCCGTCGCTGGGCGACTTCCTCGGCGATCTGCGCTGGTATCTCGACATCTTCGCCGGCCGTGCGCAGATGGAGCTGATCGGCGAGGCGCAGCGCTGGGTGATCCCGTCGTCGTGGAAGCTGCCGTCGGAGAACTTCGCCTCCGACGCCTACCACACGGCCACCGCGCACGCCTTCCTCGCCAGACTCGGGCTCGTCAGAGGGGTCGACTTCGGCAGAGACGGCTACCACGTCGACGCCGGCGGCGGCCACGGCCTCGGGATGGGCGTCCACGACGACAGACCGGGCTCGTGGTTCCCCGAGGAGCTGGAGCCGGAGTACGCGGCGAAGCTCGATCCCGACCAGCTGGCGCTGCTGCACCGCGTCAAGAACTTCCACGGCAACGTCTTCCCGAACATGTCGTTCCTGATCCCGAACTTCATCCCGATCGACGGGAGACTGGTGACGGGGATGATGCTGCGGATGTGGCAGCCGGTCGGGCCCGACAGACTGGTCGCCTGGTCGTGGTTCCTGGTCGAGAAGAACGCGCCGGCCTGGTGGAAGGAGAAGGGCCGCAGAATGTACACGCAGACCTTCTCCTCCTCCGGCATGTTCGACCAGGACGACACGGAGAACTGGGAGGCGCAGACGGAGGTCGCCAACGCCTCGCTGACGCGCCCGGACGAGGTCATGCTCGACTACACGATGGGGCTCGACGCGACCCCGCTGAGCGACTTCCCCGGCCCCGGCACCGTCTTCGACGGCAAGTTCAGCGAGTCGGCCGCGCGCACCTTCTACCGCACCTGGCTCGACCTGCTGACGAAGGAGGATGCGAGATGAGCGCGGGCTCGATCTGGATCCTGCCGGCCGAGGCGGTCTCGCCGGCGGCGCGGCTGGCGGCCGAGGACTTCCTCGTCGCCGAGGCGGCGCTGCTCGACGACCGCATGTTCGACGAGTGGCTTGCGCTGTTCACCGACGACCTCGAGTACATCGTCCCGGTGCGCACGATCAAGCGCCGCGCCAGCGGCTCCGACGTCGACTGGGAGTCGCGTCACTACGACGACGACAAGGCCTCGATGTCGCTGCGCGTGCGGCGGCTGACCGAGACCGACGTCGCGTGGGCGGAGGACCCGCCGTCGTTCACACGCCGCGTGATCGGCAACTTCCGCTACACGCCCGGCCCGGGTGAGACCGAGCTGACGGTGAAGACCAACCTGCTGCTGTTCCGCAGCCGCGGCATCAGCGGTCAGCACGACCTGATCGCCGGCGAGCGGACCGACGTGCTGCGGCTCGTCGACGGGCAGCTGAAGATCGCCAAGCGCCACGTCGTGCTCGACCAGGCGACGCTCGGCACGAAGAACCTGGGAGTGTTCCTGTGAGAGTCACCGTCGACCTCGGCAGATGCAACGCCTACGGCAACTGCGTGATCGAGGCGCCCGACGTCTTCGACATCGACGACGGCTCCGGCCTCGCGATCGTGCTCGACGAGCACCCGCCGGAGGAGCGCCGCGCGAAGGTCACCGCCGCCGCGCGCCTCTGCCCGGTGCTCGCGATCACCGTCGAGGACTGAGCGCCCGATGGCCGCGACGCTGCGCCGTTCGACCGCCGAGACGATGCGCCAGCGCAAGGCCGAGCACCTCGAGGTC
This sequence comes from Conexibacter sp., assembly GCA_035473605.1. GTDB lineage: Bacteria > Actinomycetota > Thermoleophilia > Solirubrobacterales > Solirubrobacteraceae > Conexibacter. The sequence continues at coordinate 750 of DATIOB010000820.1, read as the reverse complement.
GCGCTCGACGACGGCGTCGAGACGGTCACCGGGCCCGGCTGGCACGACGTCCACCTCGTCCACGAGGCGCTGCCGGAGGTCGACCTCGACGCCGTCGACCTGCGCACCTCGTTGCTCGGCCGCACGCTCGCGCTGCCGCTGCTGATCGCCGGCATGACCGGCGGCCACGACGGCGCGACGGAGGTCAACGGCACGCTCGCGCGTGCGGCGCAGCGCCACGGCCTCGCGATCGGGCTCGGCAGCCAGCGCGCCGCGCTCGTCGACCCGACGCTGGAGCCGACCTACGCGGTCGTGCGCGAGCAGGCGCCCGACGCGCTCGTGATCGGCAACATCGGCGCCGCCCAATTGATCGCCCAGGACGACCGTCCGGCGCTGACCTTCGCGCAGCTGCGGCGCGTGGTCGAGATGATCGGCGCCGACGCGCTCGCGATCCACCTGAACGTGCTGGAGGAGGCGGTCCAGCCTGAGGGCGACCGCCGCGCGCGCGGCGTCGCGGAGGCGATCGGCGAGCTGAGCGCCACGCTCGGCGTGCCGATCGTCGTGAAGGAGACCGGTGCCGGGATGGCGCGCGGGACGGCCGAGCGGCTGCGCGACCTCGGCGTCGCCGCGCTCGACGTCGGCGGCCTCGGCGGCACCAGCTTCGCGCTCGTCGAGCGCGCGCGGGCGCGCCGCCAGCACGACCTGCGCGGCAGCGCGCTCGGCGACGACGTCGCCGAGTGGGGGATCCCGACGGCGGTCTCGATCGCCGGC
>DATIOB010000819.1:0-5424 GCA_035473605.1 Conexibacter sp. | reverse complement strand
CGACGTAGACGTCGAAGTCGTTGACCGAGCGGTTGACCGAGAGCAGGTCGAGCGCCCGCAGCGCGCCGATCTCGTAGACGGCGCCGGTGACGCCGCCGCCGCCGAGCACGAGCGCCGTCTTCGACGGCCTGCCGCCTCTGCCACGGGTGGCCGGGCGCCGCCCGCGAGCGACCGCGGGCGCGCTCGCGCGCGCCTCGGCGGAAGTCTGGAGTCTGACGACCTTGCCCATGCGTCCCATAGTGTACGGCGACGTACCGCAACGGAAACCCGCCTGGTCGGCCCCGCGACCGCGACTTTCCAGCACAATCGCTGTTCCGACCGTCATGCGCCGCCTCGCCCTCATCACCACGCTGCTCGCTCTCGCCCTTCCGGCCGCCGCCGCCGCAGCGCCGCTCGACGCCGCGATCAGCCGCGAGCTGGCCCGTGGCGGCGGGGCCAACGGCGCCTACGTGCTCGACACCTCGACCGGCCGCGTGCTGGCCGCGGTGCGCGCCGACACGGCGCGGATACCGGCCTCGGTCGAGAAGCTCTACACGACCGCGACCGCGCTGCTGCAGTTCGGCGCCGACGCGACGCTCGACACGCGCGTGCTCGGCAGCGGGACGCTCAACGCCAACGGCGTCTGGAGAGGCGACCTCTACCTGCGCGGCAGCGGCGACCCGAGCTTCGGCAGCAGCTCGTTCACGCAGTACGACGGCGGCCGCGGCGCGACCGTCGCCGATCTCGCCGAGGCGGTCGCCGACGTCGGCATCGTGCGCGTCACCGGCCGCGTCTACGGCGACGAGTCGCTGTTCGACCTGCGCCGCGGCGGCCCGTCGACGAACTGGGGCTTCGACGTCTGGATCGGCGGACCGCTCAGCGCGCTGCTCTACAACCGCGGCCTCGCGAAGGAGAACGGCAGCGCGCTGGCCAAGCAGCCGGCGCAGTTCGCCGCACAGGAGCTGACGACCGCGCTGAGAGCGGCCGGCGTGCGCGTCGCGCGCTCGGCGGCGCTCGGCACCGCTCCGCAGAACGCCGAGGAGCTGGCGGTCGTCTCCTCGCCGCCGATGTCGCGGCTGGCGGCGCTGACGCTGGTGCCCTCCGACAACCTCTTCGCCGAGCAGCTCGCGAAGACGCTCGGTGCGAACTTCGGCAGCTCGGGCTCGACGACCGCCGGCACGGCGGTCATGCGCAGCACGCTGCAGCAGTTCGGCATCAGCCCGCGGATCGCCGACGGCTCCGGACTCTCGCGCGCCAACGCGACGACGCCGCGCCAGGTCGTGACGCTGCTCGACGGGATGCGCGAGCAGCCGGGCTTCCGCAGCGGGCTGCCGGTCGCAGGACGCGGCGGGACGCTCGCGAAGCGGATGCGCGGCACGGTCGCGCAGGACCGCTGCCAGGCGAAGACCGGCACGCTCTCCAACGTCTCGGCGCTCGGCGGCTACTGCACGACCGCCAACGGTCACACGGTCGCGTTCGCCTTCATGTTCAACAGCGTCAGCACCTACTCCGCGAAGGCCGCCGAGGACCGCATGGCGCAGCTGCTCGCGCGCCAGCGTCCCGCTGGTGCGGTCCGCGCCTCGCGCTAGCGTCGTCTCCCGTCGAACGACCGACGGAGGCAGCAGTGCTGAAGGGCTTCAAGGACTTCATATCGCGCGGCAACGTGATCGACCTCGCGGTCGCGGTCGTGATGGGCGCCGCGTTCGGCGCGGTCGTGACGGCGCTGGTCGCCGACTTCATCACGCCGGTGATCGCCGCGATCGGCGGCCAGCCGGACTTCTCCAGCCTCAGCTTCACGATCAACGGCAGCAAGTTCGCCTACGGCCACTTCATCAACGCCGTGATCTCGTTCCTGATCATCGCGGCGGCGATCTACTTCTTCGTCGTGCTGCCGCTGGAGAAGATGCTGAAGAAGCCCGACGCGGAGTCGACCGACGCCGACGTGCGCGCCTGCCCCGAGTGCCTCTCGATGATCCCGTCGGAGGCGAACCGCTGCATGTACTGCACCTCGGTCGTCGGCCCAGCCTCGGCGGCTTCGGCGCCGACGCCGGTCGGCTAGACCGCGACGGGAGCGGGCGCCACCAGCGGCGGCGTCCGCCGCAGCCGCAGCGAGAGGAGGAGCGCGCCGGTCAGCAGCACGCCGCCGACGCTCATCACGGCCGTCCAATGGCCGCCGCTCCAGGCTGCGCCGGCGGCGATCCCGCCGGCCGAGGAGCCGAAGTAGTAGGCGAACAGGTAGAGCGCCGACGCCTGCGCGGCGGAGCCCGCCCCGCTGCTGCCACGCCGCCCGACCCAGCTGGAGGCGACCGAGTGGCCGGCGAAGAAGCCGGCTGTCAGCGTCGCGACGCCGAGCACGATCAGCGGCAGCGAGTGGGCGCCGGTCAGCGCGAGGCCGATCCCGGCGAGCGCGATCGCCAGCGGCAGCACCGGGCGGCGGCCGACGCGGTCGGCGAGGCGGCCGGCCCAGGCGGAGCTGAACGAGCCGATCGGGTAGACGAGGAAGATCGCCGCCACCGCCGCGTGGCTGAGGCCGTACGGCGCCTCCTCCAGGCGGAAGGTGAGGCCGTTGTAGACGGCGGCGAAGGTCGCCATCAGCAGCGCGCCGACGGCGTCGAGCCGCAGCAGCCCCGGCTCGGTCAGGTGGACGCGCATGCCGCGCACGAGCCGCGCCGGCTGGAAGGGGCGCGGGTGGAAGTGGGCCGAGGCCGGCAGCAGCTTGATCGACGTCAGCGCGCACAGCAGCGCCAGCCCGCCGACGGCAGCCAGCGCCAGCCGCCAGCCGCCGACGTCGGCGAAGACGCCGGAGAGCAGCCGCCCGAGCATCCCGCCGATCGCGTTGCCGCCGATGTAGAGCCCTATCGAGAGGCCGAGCGAGGAGCCGTGGATCTCCTCCGCGAGATAGGCCATCGCGACCGCCGGCAGGCCGGCGAGCGCGATCCCCTGCAGCGCCCGCAGCACCAGCAGCAGCTCGAAGCTCGGGGCGGCGGCGCAGGCGAGCCCGAGCAGCGCCGAGAGCAGCAGCGACCACGCCATCACACGCGTCCGGCCGTAGGTGTCGGCGACCCAGCCGGCGGGGACCAGCGACAGCCCCAGCGCCGCGGTCGTCACCGCCAGCACGAGCGCGGCGGCCGCCGGGGAGACGGCGAACTGCTCGGACAGGAGCGGCAGCAGCGCCTGCGGCGAGAACAGCAGCGCGAAGGTGGCGAGACCGGCGGCGAAGAGGGCGACGGCGGCGCGGCGGAAGCCGGGCTCGCCGGCGCGGTGGCGAGGCGTGTCGTTCACGGGTGACTCACCATAGGAGCACACGAAGGATTCTTCCAATGCATGGTTGAGTAGCATTCGATGCGTGTCGCGCATCTGTGAGATCGCTCCGTGACCTTCGAGGAGCTGCGCTGGTTCGTCGCCGTCGCCGAGCGCGAGCACGTGACGGCGGCCGCGGCCGAGCTGCACGTCAGCCAGCCGGCGCTCTCACGGGCGCTGGCGCGCGTGCAGGCCGACGTCGGCGTGCCGCTGTTCGACCGCGACGGCCGCCGCCTGCGGCTCAACCGCTACGGCCGCCTCTACCTCGAGCACGCCCGCCGCGCGCTCGCACAGCTCGACGCCGGCCGCGACGAGCTGGCCGAGGCGACCGGCGCCAGCGGCGGCGGCACCGTCGAGCTGGCGTTCCTGCACACGCTCGGCTCGTGGCTGGTGCCGGCGCTGCTGGGGGCCTTCGGCGCCGCCCACCCGGCGATCACGCTGCGACTGGCGCAGGACAGCGCCGCCGAGATGCTGCGCGCGCTGCGCAGCGGCAGCGCCGACCTCGTGATCACCTCCCCGCGCCCCGACGACGCCGCGATCGGCTGGCACACGCTGGCGAGCGAGCCGCTGCGGCTGGTCGTCCCGCCCGGCCATCGGCTCGCCGGCCGCAGACGCGTGCGGCTGGCCGACGTCGCCGCCGACCCGTTCGTCGCGATGAAGCCGGAGTACGGCCTCCGCGGCGTCACCGACGAGCTCTGCACGCGCGCCGGCTTCAGCCCGCGGATCGCCTTCGAGGGCGACGACATCGGGACGCTGCGCGGCCTCGTCGCGGCCGGCCTCGGCGTCGCGCTGCTGCCGCCGCCGCACTCGGCCGGTGCCGAGATCGCGCAGCCCGCGACGCCCCACCTGCAGCTCGCCGACCGCGGCGCCGCGCGCCAGCTCGGGCTCGCCTGGGAGACGACCCGCTGGCGCGCGCCGGCGGTCGAGACCTTCCGCGCCTTCGTCGTCGAGCACGGTCGCGCGCTCGCGGCGCCCGGCGGCGACGCGCCCGCCGCGGATGGGCCCGCGCCCGCCCGCGCCTAGCTCTCGACGAGGATCAGCCCGGCCGCGAACGCGCCGACGTAGAGCGCCGACAGCAGCACGATCGCGACGGGGCCGAGCGCGTCGCGCCACGAGCGCAGGTCGGCCGGCCGCAGCGCCAGCAGGCAGACGAGCAGCACGAACGGGTCGAAGTACTTCTGGTACGGCAGCCGCGTCGCCAGCTGCGCGACGAGGAAGCAGCCGAACAGCACGACCGGCAGCGAGCGCCAGCCGTAGCGGCGCATGCCGAGCGCGGCGATCGCGCAGCCGATCGGGACCAGCAGCCAGAACAGCCAGGCGGTGTCGAGCAGCTGCGGCCCGCTGCGCGAGACGCGCCACAGGTAGCCCTCGTCGCCGCTGCCGTAGGAGAGCGGCACGACCAGCAGCACGACGAACCCCAGCGCCGCCCCGCCGACAGCGGTCAGCAGCCACGGTCTCAGCGCCTCGCGGCCCGCGTTGCGCAGCCCGTCGTAGGCCGGCCGCCAGAACAGCAGCGGCCCGTAGACGGCGAGCACCGCGAGCGTGAACAGCGGCGAGCGCAGCGGCGAGGCGTCGCGCCAGCCGAGCCGCCCCTCCTCCGGCGCGCAGAGGCCGCAGGAGGCCGGGTCGCCGCCGACCGGCACGATCCCTCTCCAGGCGATCACGAGCGCGCCGAACGGCACCGCCGCGGCCGCCAGCAGCGCGATCCCGCCCGCGATCCGACGCCGGTCGATCCCGGGCCGCGTCAGCAGCCAGACGCCGCCGAACAGGCCGAGCCAGACGTACGACTGGCGCGTCAGCAGCGCCAGCGCGATCCACAGGCAGGCGAGCGCGAAGGCGTCCATCCGCTGGCGCTCGTTCGCGAACGCGAGAAAGCGGTCGATCGCCAGCAGCGCGAACAGCAGCCCGAGGTTGTCGGTCACGAGGATGAACGACTGCCCGAAGACGTATGGCGAGAGCGCGAAGACGAGCGTCAGCCCGACCGCCGGCCAGGTCGCCAGCGCGGCGTGGCGGCGCAGCAGGCGGTAGAGCACGACCGTCGCGCCGTAGGAGGCGAGCACGCCGACGATCCGCAGCTTCCAGATCTCCATCCCCGCCAGCTCGCCCCAGAGCGCCACGATCAGGTGGTAGAGCGGTGTCTGCGCG
>DATIOB010000818.1:0-3396 GCA_035473605.1 Conexibacter sp. | reverse complement strand
GACGATCGGGTCGCCGTACGCGCGGTACCACGCCGGCGCCTCAGCCTCGGGGCGCGCCAGCCACTCGCGCAGCAGCGTGATCAGCAGCAGGTCGAGCAGGCGGTCGAGCACAGCCTCCTGACCCGGCGCGTCTCTGCCGATCTCCTCCGCCAGCAGCGGCACGAGCGGGCTCGCCGACTCGCCGTCGCGCAGCACGATCAGCCGCGGCAGCGCGCGCAGCAGGCGGCCGCCGACCTCGCCGTCGAACCCGTAGGTGCCGGTCAGCAGGACCGTCCCGCCGCCGAGGTCGTTGCCCCACGTGCGCACGCCGAGCTGCGTCATCTCCAGCAGCTCCTCGCCGTCGGGCGTGACGCAGCGCTGGCCGGGCAGGATCATCGCCTGCGGCGCGGTCGCCGGATCGTCGGCGACGGTGTAGGGATCGGGACCGCGGACGATCGCGACGGCGCCCTCCGCGAGCGCGACCGGCGGCTCGTCGTCGAACCAGATCCACGCCGAGCCGCGCACGACCGCGACGAGCGTCAGCGGCGCCTCGTCGGCGATCCGCAGCGACCACGGCGGGTCGAGCACCGAGCGCAGCAGGAAGGCGCCGCGGGCGCGTGGTCCGTCGAGCAGGCCGGCGAGTGCGTCCATGCGATCGACTTTAGACGATCGCGTATGAGATTGCGAGATTCGGCCATGGACAGTCTCATTCCGGCGCTCTTGAATGCTGTCCATGAGCAATCGAGCGCAGGATCTCACCCTCGTCCTCGGCGCCACCGGCAAGACCGGCCGCCGCGTCCACCAGCGCCTCACCGAGCGCGGCGTCGCCGTCCGCGCCGTCTCGCGCGCCAGCAGCCCGTCGTTCGACTGGGAGCAGCCGGCGACGTGGGCGGCGGCGCTCGACGGCGCCACCGCCGTCTACCTCGCCTACGCCCCCGACCTCGCCGTCCCCGGCTCGACCGCGACCGTCGAGGCCTTCACGCGCCAGGCGGTCGAGTCCGGCGTGCGGCGGATCGTGCTGCTGTCGGGGCGCGGCGAGGAGGCGGCGGAGGCGGCCGAGCGGGTCGTCGCGCAGGCTGGCGTCGAGTGGACCGTCGTGCGCGCGGCCTGGTTCGCGCAGAACTTCAGCGAGGGCGCCTTCGTCGAGCCGTTGCTGGCCGGCGAGCTGGCGCTGCCCGTCGGGGACGTGCCGGAGCCGTTCGTCGACGTCGACGACATCGCCGACGTGGCGGTCGCGGCGCTGACGGAGGAGGGCCACGCCGGCCGCCTCTACGAGGTCACCGGACCGCGGCTGCTGACCTTCGCCGAGGCCGTCGCCGAGATCGGCCGCGTCGGCGGGCCGCAGGCGCGCACCGTGCAGATCCCGCTCGACGCCTTCCTCGGCGGTGCCGCCGACGCCGGTGAGCCGCCCGAGGTCGTCTGGCTGCTCGGCTTCCTCTTCGGCGAGCTGTTCGACGGCCGCAACGCGCGCCTCGCCGACGGCGTCCAGCAGGCGCTCGGGCGCCCGCCGCGCGACCTCGCGGAGTGGGCGCGGGACGCGGCGGCGGCCGGCGCGTGGGGCGGGGCGTCGGACGGCGGCGCGGACGGCGCGGACGCGGCGGGCGAGCTGGACGCGGAGCCGTCCCGATGAGCGCGCCGCTGCAGGGGATCACGCTCGCGAGCGCGCTCGCCTGCGGGCTGGTCGCGGGCGTCTTCTTCGCCTTCTCGACCTTCGTCATGCGGGCGTTCGACCAGCTGCCCGGCACGCAGGGGCTGACCGCGATGCAGCAGATCAACAGAACGGTCATCACGCCGCTGTTCATGCTCGCGCTCGGCGGCGCCGCGATCGCCTGTCTGGCGCTCGCGGTGATCGGGGCGGTGCGGTGGGGCAAGCCCGGCTCGCCGTGGCTGGTGGCCGGCGGCCTCACCTACGTGATCGGCACCTTCGGCGTGACCGGGGCCCTCAACGTGCCGCTCAACGACAAGCTGGAGCGGGTCGATCCGCGCGCCGCCGACGCGGCCGCGCGCTGGGCGAGCTACTCGAGCGAGTGGACGGCGTGGAACCACCTCCGCACCGTCGCCGCGCTCGTCGCCGCCGCGCTGCTGACAGTCGCGCTGATCAGCGGTGACTGAGTAGCCTGCGCGCATGAGCGAGGAGCGCTTCGAGCAGGCCCGCCGCGCGCTCGACGCGCACGACGTCGAGCGGTTGCGCGCGCTGCTCGACGCCGACCCGGCGCTCGTCGGCGCGCGCGGCGGCACCAACCGCAACGACCTGCTGGGGATGGCGGCGGCGACCCGCGACGAGCGGCTCGTGACGCTCCTGCTGGAGCGGGGCGCCGACCCCGCGGCCGCCAACGTGCACGGCTGGACGGCGCTGCACCAGGCCGCCTACGTCGGCCTGCCGGCGCTCGCCGCGCTGCTGCTCGACGCCGGCGCTCCGGCCCGCGGCGAGGCGCGCGGCGCCGGCGGCACGCCGCTGGTCGTGGCGCTCTTCTGGGGCCACGCGACAACGGCCGAGCTGCTGGCCGCGCGCGCCGGGCGCGCGCCCGGCAGCCTGCGCGTCGCCGCCGGGCTCGGCGACCTCGCGCTGATCGAGCAGCTGTGGCCCGTCGGCGGCGAGCCGAGCGCCGCCGCCGGCGCGGCGCGCGCCTTCCACCGCCCGCACACCGGCTTCCCCGCCTGGACGCCTGCCGACGATCCGCAGGAGATCGTCGACGAGGCGCTCGCGTGGGCGGCGCGCAACGACCGCGCCGACGCGCTCGACCCGCTCGTCGCGCGCGGCGCGCGGCTCGACGCCGACGTCTACCGCGGCAGCGCGCTCGCGTGGGCGGCGGCGTGCGGCGCGCTTGGAGCGCTCGACCGGCTGCTGGCGCTCGGCGCCGACCCGAACGGGCGCGGCAGCTTCGGCGGACTCGAGCACGGCGAGGGCGTCTCCGCGCTCCACCTCGCCGCTCAGGACGGGCGGATCGAGGCGATCGAGCGGCTGTTGGCCGCCGGTGCCGACCGCACGATCCGCGACGCGCTCCACGGCCTCACCGCGGCCGAGTGGGCGCGCTACGGCAGACACGACGGCGCCGTCGCGCTGCTCGGCGGCTGACGCGCGCGCCTGCCACGAGCGCGCCCGCCGTCCGCGCGCCCCTGAGAACGACGAAGGCCCCGCGCGGCGGGGCCTTCAGGAACTGCCGGACGTCGGTGCGGCTGCGCGTCAGTCGTCGGCCGGGTCGAAGCCGGGCGAGGAGCAGTGCGGGTTCTCGCACACGTAGGCACGGCCGTCGTCGCCGGAGTGGAGGTGGTACGGCGCGGGCTTGGCGGGAGTCAACGCGTTCAGGAGCGCGTGGGCGAACAGCTTCATGGTGGGGGGACTTTCCTTCGTGGGGGGGCACTGCGCACTGCACAGATCACGGTACCGGAGCGCTGTCACGGTGAATGTGAGCGTGG
>DATIOB010000817.1:0-3927 GCA_035473605.1 Conexibacter sp. | reverse complement strand
CGGCGCGCGGGGCGCCAGGCGGCGCCGCCGGCCCCGGCACGACCGGCGCGGGGCCGCCCCTGTCGGGCTCGGGCGGCAGCGGCTGGCGCGGGCGCAGCCCGGCGGCGATCATCGCGGCGCCGATCAGCAGCAGCACCAGCGGCCAGAACCAGAGGCTCGGGCCGTCCTCGCCGGGGATCCCGACGAGCACGACGAACAGCAGCAGGATCACCGAGCCGAGGTAGCCGGGGCCGGCCTCTCTGTCGACCCCCGCGTAGGCGACGAGGCCGAGACCCGCCGCCAGCAGCACGACCTTCCACAGCACCCCCGGCGCGACCGACGCGCGCGAGAAGGCCGACTCGCCGCTGCCGAAGCCGCCGAAGAGCGGCCCGAACAGCAGCTCGGTCACGAACGTCAGCGCGAGCACGAGGATCGCGACCCCGGCCGCGTCGACCAGGTAGACCGACTCCTGCCGGTGGCGGTCGCGCAGCAGCAGCGCGCCAGTCAGCAGCAGCAGCGCCGCCAGCAGCAGCACCCAGCGGGTCGTCGTCGGTCCGTCGGGCGAGAAGACCCACGTGACGAACGCCAGCAGCGCGAAGGTGCCGGTGATCCCTGCCACGAGCGTGCAGATCTCGCTGCGCCGCTCGCGCGCGAGCCACGCCGCGACGGCGCTGACGATCCCGAGGATCAGGAAGGCCGTCCAGGCCGAGTCGAGCGGCTCCTCGACGCCGAAGACCTGCGCGAACCGCATCAGCGCGACGAACAGCAGCGCCAGCCCCGTCAGCTGCAGCACGACCTGGTAGGCGCGCGGCCGCTCGCCCTCCATCGGCGCCAGCACGCCCATCCCGAGCACGAGCCCGGTCGCCAGCGCCATCAGCACGAAGAAGACGCCGGTCCCCCAGCTGTCGTCGAGCCGCAGGTTGACGAGCAGCAGCGCGACCGTCAGCGGGACGGAGCCGGCCGCGATCAGGTCGCCGCGGTGGGGATGCGGGCGCAGCAGCTCGGCTCCCTCGCGCAGGCGCGCTCGCAGCTCGGGCGGGATCGGGCCCGCGCTGCCGCCGGACTCCTGCTGGTCGGTCGTCTCTGCCATGCCGGCCAGCCTACCCACGCGCACGGCGGCGGTCGCGCGCGGGTCGCGGTGGCCGCGGCATGCCGCTCGCACGCGGCGCGCGCCCCGCCTACCATCCACACGATGAGCCCCGCCGAGCCCGACCTGCGCGCCTCCGACGGCGAACGCGAGCGCACCGTCGCGCAGCTGCGCGACCACTTCGGCGCCGGCCGCCTCAGCGAGGAGGAGCTGGACGAGCGCAGCGACGCGGCCTACGGCGCCCGCACCGTCGGCGAGCTGAGCACGCTGCTCGCCGACCTGCCGGCGCTGCCGGCCACCCCGGCCCGCCCCGGCCACGACGCCGCCTACGAGGCGGCGAAGAAGCGCGTGCTCTACAACGCCGGCTCCTCCGCGATCATCGTCCTGATCTGCGTCGTCGTGTGGGCGGCGACCGGCGCCGCCGGCGGCTTCTGGCCGATCTGGGTGGTCCTCGGCGTCGGCGCGCGCAGCCTCTTCGTCACCTGGAACGAGCTGGGGCCGGGTGCCGACGAGCGCCGCCGGCTCGGCCAGGGCAGCGCCAGCAGACCCGGCGCGGATCGCCAGCCTCGCCGATAGCCTGCCCGCGATCCCACCCGGAAGCCCGGAGGCGCCAGTCCATGCCACTCGTCGAGACCGAGGACCGCGGCGCGGTCCGTCACCTGATCCTCAACCGGCCGCAGAAGCGCAACGCCTTCGACGGCGAGCTGGTGCTCGCGACCGGCGCCGCCCTGAAGGAGGCGGCCAACGCGACCGAGATCCGCGTCGTCGTCGTGCGCGGCGCCGGCGCGATGTTCTCCTCCGGGATGGACTTCGCCGCGCTCGGCGGGCTGGCCGGCACGCCCGAGCACCTGCGCGCCTTCCGGCGCGAGTGCATCGAGGCCTGGAACGTCGCCGAGGAGATGACCAAGCCGGTGATCGCGCAGATCCACGGCGGCTGCATCGGCGGCGCGGTCGAGCTGGCGATCGCGGCCGACTTCCGCGTGATGGCCGACAACGCGATCATCGGCCTGCCGGAGACGCGCGTCGGCCTGATACCGGACGTCGGCGGCTCGACGCGGCTGCCGGCGCTGGTCGGCCTCGGCCGCGCGAAGGAGCTGATCCTGACGGGCAAGCTGATCGGTGCCGAGGAGGCCGAGCGGATCGGCCTCGTCACGCGCGTCGCGCCGGCCGACGAGCTGGACGCGGCGACGCAGCAGCTCGTCGACGAGCTGCTCGCCTGCGCGCCGATCGCCGTCGGGCTCGCCAAGCGCGTGCTCGACAGCGTCGCCAAGCCGACGCTCGCCGCGTCGCTGGAGCTGGAGGTCGCCGCGCAGCAGATCTGCGCGCAGTCGCAGGACTTCGCCGAGGGCGCGCGGGCGCTGGCGGAGAAGCGCCCGCCGCAGTTCAGCGGGAAGTAGGAGCGCCGCCGCTCCAGTCGACCGGGCCGGCAGTCGCGACGTGGCTGCCGAGCGGTCGGCCGAGCACGTCGCGCACCATCCCGGTCGCGACGACGAGCGCGGGCAGGTCGATCCCGGTCTGCACGCCCATCTCCTCCAGCATCGAGACGACGTCCTCGGTCGCGACGTTGCCGGTCGCTCCGGCCGGCACCGGGCAGCCGCCCAGCTCGCCGAAGCTCGACTCGAACGAGTCGACGCCGACGTCGAGCGCGGCAAGCACGTTCGCGAGCCCCTGCCCGCGCGTGTTGTGGAAGTGGGCGGTCAGCTCGACGTCGTCGCCGAGCGCCTCGCGCCAGGCTGGGAACAGCTCGCGCACCTGCCGCGGGTTGGCCATCCCGGTCGTGTCGCCGAAGCCGATCTCCTGCGCGCCGGCGTCGCGCAGCTCGCGCGCGATCTCGGCGACCCGCTCGCCCGCCACGACGCCCTCGTAGGGGCAGCCGAAGGAGGTCGCGATGACGGCCTCGCAGCGCAGCCCGGCGTCGCGGGCGCGGCCGAGCACCAGCCGCAGGCCGGCGAGCGACTCCTCGACCGAGCGGTTGACGTTCTTGCGGTTGTGCGTCTCGCTGGCGGAGAGGAAGACGGAGACCTCGTGGAAGCGGTCGCGGTGCTCCAGCGCGCGGTCGAGGCCGCGCTCGTTCGGCACCAGCACGCTCAGCGCGACGTCGTCGGGGACGACGATCGCCTCCAGCACCGCGGCGGCGTCGGCCAGCTGCGGGATCACGTCGGGCCGCACGAAGCTCGTCACCTCGATCCGTCTGAGGCCGGTGCGGCCGAGCTGGTCGATCAACCGCACCTTGTCGAAGGTGTCGATCGTCTCCGGCTCGTTCTGGAAGCCGTCGCGAGGGCCGACCTCACGGATCTTCACGCGCTGCGGCAGCTCGCCCATGAGGCGAGTCTAGCCTCGGCGGCGCCGCCGCGAACGCGGTCCCGGAATTCGGTCGGGTCCTCCGCCGAAAGCGCGCTCATATACTGCGCGGTATGGAATCCTCCGTCACGCTCATCGGCGCCACCGGCGACCTCGGATTCGGGCTGGCGCTGCGCTTGGCGCGCGCCGGCGTCACCGTCACGATCGGCTCGCGCGACGCCGAGCGCGCCGCCGAGGCCGCCGCGCGCGTGCGCGAGGCCGTACCCGGCGCCGCGGTCGACGGCCGTGCCAATCCCGACGCCGCCGCCGGCGCCCCGCTGGTCGTCCTCAGCGTCCCCTTCGCCTCGCAGGCGCCGACGCTCAGATCGCTGAGAGAATCGCTCGCCCCCGGCACCGTGCTGCTCGACGTGACGGTCCCGCTGGCGGCCGCCGTCGGCGGGCGCGCGACGCGCGTGCTGAGCGTCTGGCAGGGCTCGGCGGCGCAGCAGGCGCAGGAGATGGTCCCCGACGGCGTCCGCGTCATCAGCGCGCTGCACACCGTCGCCGCCTCGACCCTCGGC
>DATIOB010000816.1:0-1538 GCA_035473605.1 Conexibacter sp. | reverse complement strand
CCTCCGGCACACCCGCCGCTCCCGACGGCACCGCGACGCTGGCGGCGACGGCGCTCGGGCTCGCCACCGCGGAGCCGGCCCCCGCCAGCCCCGACTCGCCCTTCCCCGTGCTCGACGCGCTCTATCGGCTGACCGCCGCGCTCGCCGCCGCGCGTCCGCTGGTGCTGCTGCTCGACGACGCCCACTGGGCCGACGCGCCGACGCTGCGCCTCGTCGACTTCCTCGCCGGTCGGCTCGACGGGCTCGCGCTGACGCTCGTCGTCGCCGCCCGGCAGGCGGAGCCGGCGGCGCCCAGCGAGCTGCTGCAACGGCTGCGCGACCGCCGCGAGACGGTGCTCGTGCGACCGGCGCCGCTCGACGAGCGGGCCGCCACCGCACTGCTGCGCGAGCGCTGGGGACGCGCGCCGGCCGCCGCCTTCGCCGCCGCCTGCCGCGACGCCAGCAGCGGCAACCCGTTCCTGCTGCACGAGCTGGCCGGCGAGCTGCTGCGCAACGGCGTCGCGCCCGATGACAGCGGCACCGCGGCCGTCCACGACGCGGGCCCGGAGTCGGTCGCGCGCACGCTGCGACAGCGGCTGGCGCGGCTGCCCGACGACTGCGGCGCGCTGCTCGACGCGCTCGCCGTGCTCGGTCCGCTCGCCGAGCTGCGCCAGGTCGCCGAGATCGCCGCGGTCGAGCCGGCGCGCGCCGGCGAGCTGTCCGATCTGCTCGCCGACGCCGGCCTGCTCGCCGCGCAGCGTCCGCTGCGCTTCGCGCATCCGATCGTCCAGCACGCCGTCCACGCCGCGCTCAGACCGGCCGCGCGCTCAGACCTCCACGCGCGCGCCGCGGCGACGCTCGCGGCCGAGGGCCGCCCCGGGCCGGAGGTCGCGGCGCACCTGCTGCTGTGCGAGCCGGCCGGCGCGGAGGAGGTCGTCGCGACGTTGCGCGCGGTCGCCGCCGACGCCGTCGCGCAGGGCGCGGCCGACGTCGCGCTGACGCATCTGCGGCGGGCGCTGCGCCAGCCGCCGCCGGAGCGTGCGCGCGGCGAGCTGCTGGCCGAGCTGGGACGGGCCGAGACGCTCGTCGGCGAGCTGGAGGCGGCCGGCGAGCACCTCGAGGCGGCGGCCGAGCTGGCCGCCGACCCGCTCGTGCGCGCCGAGCGGCTGCGCGCCGGCGCCCACACGCGCCTCTACCGCGGCGACCTCGCCGGCGCCGTCGCGCTGCTCGAACAGGCCCGCGACGGCGTCGAGGGGTTCGACCGCGAGGCCGCCCTGCGGCTGACCGCGCATGCCGCCGCGATCGGGCTGCTGCACCCGCCGACCGGCGCCGGCGCGCTGCAGCGGCTGCGTCAGCTCGGCGACGGCCCGCAGCTCGACGGCTCTCCCGCCGGCCAGGCGGTGCTGGCCGAGCAGGCCGGCGTCTGCTGGCTCGACGGCGACATCGAGCGCGGCGCCGAGCTGGCGGCGCGGGCGCTCGCCGACAAGCGGCTGCTGCGCGCCGAGGGGCCGGGCTCGATCGTCGTCAACCACCCGCTGCGGGTGCTGGTCGACGGCGTC
>DATIOB010000815.1:0-9443 GCA_035473605.1 Conexibacter sp. | reverse complement strand
GTCACGCGGCCGTCCGCGCCCGCGGCATCGTCAAGCGCTTCGGCGCACGCGAGGTCCTGAAGGGCCTCGACTTCGAGATCGGCCCGAGCGAGTTCGTCGCGCTGCTCGGCCCCAGCGGCTGCGGCAAGACGACGCTGCTGCGCCTGCTCGCCGGCCTCGAAGCGGCGCAGGGCGGCGCGATCGAGGTGCCGCAGTCGCACTCGATCGTCTTCCAGGAGCCGCGGCTGCTGCCATGGCAGAAGGTCTGGAAGAACGTCCTGCTGGGGATCGACAAGGGCAGGCGGCCGCAGGCGCTGCGGGCGCTGGAGGAGGTCGGCCTCGCCAACCACGCCGACGCCTGGCCGGTCACGCTCTCCGGCGGCGAGGCGCAGCGGACGGCGCTCGCCCGTGCGCTCGTGCGCGAGCCGCAGCTGCTGCTGCTCGACGAGCCGTTCGCCGCGCTCGACGCGCTCACGCGGATCAGAATGCACGCGCTCGTGCGGGCGCTGTGGGAGGCGCACCGGCCGGCCGTGCTGATCGTCACCCACGACGTCGACGAGGCGCTCACGCTCGCCGACCGCATCACCGTCATGCGCGACGGCGCGATCAGCCTCGACGTCCCTGTCCCGTCCGCCTCGCGCACGCGCGGCAGCGACAGCTTCGAGGCGCTGCGGACGCGCCTGCTCACCGAACTCGGCGTCAATCAGGAGCCCACCACCGCATGAGCACGACAGCCACCCAGCTGTGGATCACCCGCTGCCCGGTCCCGACCGCCTCCAGCGTCGCCTTCGACCGCGGCCTGCTGGAGCGCGACCTCGGCCCGCTCGGCGTCGCCGTCCAGTACCTCCAGGACGCGCCCGACCTGAGCGTCCGCGACGCCCACTTCCACCACCGCCTCGACGGTCTCGTGCGCGAGGGCGGCAACGTGCCGGCGCTGTGGGCGCGCGCCAACGGCACCGACACGCGCCTGATCGCGCTGACGTGGATCGACGAGTACCAGGCGCTTTTGACGCGCGACCCGGCGCTCGCCGGCGATCCATCGAAGCTCGCCGGCCGCCGCATCGGGATCCCGCGCTACGCGGACGCCGTCGTCGACTTCCACGCCGCGATGGCGCTGCGCGGTGCGCAGGCGGCGCTCTCGCTCGCGGGGCTGACGCTCGACGACGTCGAGCTGGTCGACCTGCCGACGCAGCGCAACACGGAGGCATGGGGGCCGGGCGCGCGGGCGCCGAGAGGCGTCTGGGCCCGCGAGCTGGCGGCGCTCGCCGACGGCCGCGCCGACGCCGTCTACGTGAAGGGCGCCCCGGGCGTCGAGGCGGCTCGCACGGAGGGGGTCGACGAGGTCGCCGAGTTCGGCTTCCACGCCGACCCGGCGGTGCGCGTCAACAACGGCACGCCGCGCACGATCACCGTCGCGACACCGCTGCTGGAGCAGCAGCCGGAGGTCGTCGCGCGCTACCTCGCGACGCTGCTGGACGCCGCCGACTGGGCGAGCGCCAACGGCGACGAGGTCGCGCGTGTGCTCGCCGCCGAGACCGGCGGCGACGCCGACGGCGTCGCACGCGCCTATGGCGACGCCCGCCTCCATCCCGACCTGCGCGACGACTGGCTCGACGCGCTCGAGCAGGAGCGCGCCTTCCTCGCGCAAGAGGGACTGCTCGCCGCCGGCGGCGACTTCGACGTGCGCGCCTGGGTCGATCCCGCCCCGCTGGCCGCCGCCCGCCAGCTGCTCGCGGACCGCTGAAGCACGACCACTCCCATCACGACATCACAAGGACGATCACCATGGCCGAGATCCGCGTCGGGGTCCACCCGAGCAACCCCTCGCTCTTCGCGCTGCGCCGCAAGGGCATCCTCGAAGACCTGCTGGCGCCGCACGAGGCGACCGTCACGTGGGTCGACTACGCCAGCGGCCTGACGACGCTGGAGCTGATCGCCGACGACGAGATCGACGTCAGCGGCACCGGCGCGACGCCGCCGATCAGCTCGCAGGCCAACGGCGTCGACGTCGTCTACATCGCCGCGTCTGAGCCGCGCCCCGCGCACGGCAAGCTGGTCGTGCGCAAGGACGACGCAGAGATCACGAGCGTCGCGGATCTGAAGGGGCGCAGCGTCGCCCTGGCGCATGGCTCCTACCAGACGATCCTGCTGGCCGTGGCGCTCGACCAGGCCGGCCTCGTCTTCGACGACGTCACGCGCGTCGACACCGCCGCCGCGGACGCCAAGAGCGACTCCGCGCGCGGCCGCGCGCTGCTGGAGGCCGGCGAGGTCGACGCCTGGATCGGCGGCGACCCCGACCTGCTGGAGGCCGAGCAGGCCGGCACCGTGCGGCAGCTGGTCGACACCGACGCGGTGATGTCGAACCGCTCGGTCTGGTTCGGCCACCGCGACTTCGCGCAGCGCAGCCCCGAGCTGCTGGAGGCGTTCGTGGAGGCGCTCGTGCAGGTCGACCGCTGGATCGCCGAGCAGCCGCGCGCCGCCGCCGAGCTGTTCGCCGAGCACGCCCCGGGGGCCAAGAGCGCCGAGCAGTGGGAGGCCGCGCTGACACGCCGGCCGTGGGGCCCGAAGCCGATCAGCGAGGAGTTCGCCGACGAGCAGCAGCGCGCCGCCGACCTGCTCGCGCGTCAGGGGATCATCGCGAGAGCCGTCGTCGTTCGTGAAGCGATCGTCGACCCGGCCGAAGCGCTGGTGGCGTCGTGAGCGGCCCCGCCAACGGCAACGGCGCCAACGGCAACGGCGCCCACGTCAACGGCGCCGTCGCGACCGCCGCGAAGGTCGTCGCCGAAGCCCCGCCGAAGGACGCGATCGAGGTGCTCTGGTACCTGACCGGACCCGACGGCCACTATCCGTGGCGCGCCGACGGCTCGCGCGCGCTCGACTGGACCTACCTCAGACAGGTCGCCGGCGCGATCGACCACCTCGGCTACTCCGGCGCGCTGCTGGCGACCGGCGTCCACGACACCTGGGTGCTCGCCTCGACGCTCGCGCGCGAGACCGAGCGGATGCGCTTCCTGATCGCCGTCCACCCGCCGCTGATCTCGCCGGTGCTGGCCGCAAAGATGGCCGCCACCTTCGACCAGTTCTCCGGCGGCCGCACGATCCTCAACATCGTCGCGGGCGACGCCAACACGCTGAAGTCCAACGGCGTCCCGCTCAACCACACCGACCGCTACGCCTACACGAGCGAGTGGATCAAGATCTGGCGTCGCGTGCTGCAAGGGGAGACGGTCGACTTCGACGGCGACTTCCTCAAGGTCGAGGGCGGCAGAGTCCCGCTGCCGCCGGTGCAGAAGCCGACGCCGCCGCTGTGGTTCGGCGGCGCCTCGCCGGAGGCGCTGGAGAGCGCGGCGGAGAACATCGACACCTACCTCTCGTGGGGCGAGCCGCCGGCCGCGACCGCCGAGCGGATCAAGCAGGTCAAGGAGCTGGCGGCCAAGCACGGCCGTGAGGACAAGCTGCGCTTCGGCATCCGCCTCTACATCATCACGCGGGAGACCGACGACTTGGCGTGGGCGGCGACGAGAGACCTGCTCGACCACATGGACCCGGAGTCGGTCGGCCGGATCCAGCAGATGTTCAACAGAACCGACTCGGTCGGGCAGCAGCGGATGGCGGCGCTGCACGGCGGCAACATCCCGTCGAACGTCCGCGACCTGGAGATCCACCCGAACCTGTGGGCCGGCCTGGGACTCGTCCGTCCCGGTCCGGGCACGGCGATCGTCGGCAGCCCGGAGACGGTGCTGGAGACGATCCAGCAGTACCGCGACGCCGGCATCGAGACGTTCATCGTCTCGGGCTTCCCATTGCTGGAAGAGGCGTACCGGATCGCCGAGACGATCCTCCCGCACCTCCCCGTGGTGCACGACCTCGACGCGCAGGCCGACCCCGCCGGCCGCGCCGCACCGCTGCTCGACGCTGCGCGCCACACGTGGACGCAGCAGGTCCCCGGAGTCCCGTCCCGATGAACCGAGGAAGGCAGATGAAGAGACGACTCACATGGCTGGCCGCCGCGATCGCGCTGCTGCTGGCGGCGACCGTGCTGGCCGCCTGCGGCAGCGACGACTCCGACGACGCGACGGCCGCGAGCGGGGGCGGCGGCAGCGCGACGGCGGCCGCGAGCAGCGGCGCGTCGACCGAGGGCGCGACCGTCAAGCTCGGCATCCTCCAGGGCGTCACGCTCGCGGCGGTCGCCAGACACATCGGCTCGATCGACAGAGAGCTGGCGAGAGCGGGCGCCAGAGCCGAGTACGCCGGGCCGTTTCCGGCGATGGTGCCGGCGATCGAGGCGATGAACGCCGGCGACGTCGACGTCACCTACGGCTCGATCTCGGCCGCGATCGGCGCGCTGGCGGGCAACTCCGACTTCAAGATCTTCGCGATCGAGCGGGGCCAGCCCGACAACGAGGGGATCATCGCCGGCAGAGACAGCGGGATCGAGAGCGCCGCCGACCTGAAGGGCAAGAAGATCGCGGTCAACAGAGCGGGCACCGGCGAGTACCTCGCGCTGCTGGCGCTCGACAGAGCCGGCCTGACCAGAGACGACGCCGAGTTCGTCTACCTGCCGCCGGCCGACGCGGCCTCCGCGTTCGGCTCCGGGCAGGTCGACGCGTGGGCGACGTGGTCGTCGTTCACCGGCCTGGCGCAGGAGAAGCTCGGCGGCAGAATGGTGATGACCGGGGGTGAGCTGGGCTCGCTCAACGACACGCCCTACATCGTCTCCAGCGCCTTCGCCGAGAGATACCCGACGCTGGTCGCGGCCGTCTACCGCGGCCTCCAGGAGGCGGCCGACTGGATCGTCGCCAACCCCGACGAGGCGGCGAGACTGTACGCCGAGGCGGGGCTGCCGGAGACGGTCGCCAGAGCGCAGGTCGCGGCGGCCGAGAGACTCGAGCCGATCACGCCGGAGATCCAGGAGCGCTTCGCCAACGTCGCCAGATACGTGGCGGAGAGAGGCGTCGTGCCGAGCGCGGTCGACCTCAGCGACCGCACGATCGACGTGGAGAGCGCGGGCAGGTGAGCACCGGCGCGAGCCGGCGCAGCACGCGTGACCGGCTCGCGCTGATCGCCGTCGACGTCGAGCCGCTGCGCGTCTCGGCGTCGTTCCGGCGGCTGTGGACGGGGAACGTCGCGACCTTCCTCGGCAGCCAGATGACGACGGTCGCGGCGGCGATCCAGGTCTACGAGCGGACCTCGTCGACCTTCCTCGTCGGCCTGCTCGGCTTCGCCGGGCTGATCCCGCTCGTGCTCGTCGCGCCTTCGACACGCCGACGCGGCGCGTGATCGTGCCGCGGCTGCAGGGGCTCGGCTTCCTCAAGCGCAACGAGGTGCTGCACTCGTCGTTCCTGGTGGATGTCAACGCGATGGCGTTCGCGATGCCGCGGGCGCTCTTTCCGGCGCTGGCGATCGGCGCGATGGCGGCGCTGCTGGGCCCGACCGCCGCGATCGCCGCCGGCGGGATCGCCTGCATCGCCGCGACCGGCGCCGTCGCCGCCTGGCGCCCGGCGTTCACGCGCTACGTGCCGGCGTCGCTCCAGCCGGCGAAGGAGGCCGCGGCCCAGGCGCCCGCGAGCGCCTGACGCGCCGGGCCCCTACGGGCGCGGGATGTTGCGCAGGTTGGAGCGGGCGAGATCGACCATGCGGCCGACGCCGCCCTCGACGACGAGCTTGGAGGCCGCGATCGCGAAGCCCTTGACCTGGTCGGCGGTGATGCTCGGCGGCATCGACAGCGCGTTGGGGTCGGTGACGACCTCGATCAGCACCGGGCCGGGACGCGAGAGCCCGTCGGCGAGGCCGTCGCGGACGGCCGCCGGATCCTCGATCCGGATCGCGTCGAGCCCGGCGGCGCGGGCGATCGCGGCGAAGTCGTGCGGCGCGTGGTCGGTCTCGTGGTCGGGCATGCCCTCGACCAGCATCTCCAGCTTGACCATCCCGAGCGAGGCGTTGTTCATCACGACGATCTTCAGCGGAAGTCTGTGGATCGCGACCGTCAGCAGCTCGCCGAGCAGCATCGACAGCCCGCCGTCGCCGCTGAGCGAGATCACCTGCCGGCCGGGGTGGGAGCGCTGCGCGCCGATCGCGTGCGGGAGCGCGTTGGCCATCGTGCCGTGACGCCACGAGCCGAGCACGCGGCGGCGTCCGTTCGGCGTCAGATAGCGCGCCGCCCAGACGTTGTTCATGCCGGTGTCGACGGTGAAGACCGCGTCGTCGTCAGCCAGCTCGTCGAGCACCGCGGCGACGTACTCGGGGTGGATCGGCACGTGCTTCTCGACGTTGCGCGTGTAGGCGGCGACGACCTTCTCCAGTCTCTCCGCGTGCCTGCGCAGCATCGTGTCGAGGAAGGCGCGGTCGCGCTTGGGCTCCAGCAGCGGCAGCAGCTTCGCGATCGTCGCGCGGACGTCGCCGTGGACCGGCCATTCGACGAGCGTGCGGCGGCCGAGCTTGGCCGGGTCGCGGTCGACCTGCGCGGTCGCTCTCTGCGGCAGGAAGGCGTCGTAGGGGAAGTCGGTCCCCAGCAGCAGGAGCAGATCGGCTTCGTGGGTCGCCTCGAAGCAGGCGCCGTAGCCGAGCAGGCCGCTCATGCCGACGTCGTAGGGGTTGTCGAACTGGATCCACTCCTTGCCGCCGAGCGCGTGGCCGACGGGCGAGAGCAGCGTCCCGGCCAGCTCCATCACCTCGGCATGCGCGCCGCGCACGCCGGCGCCGCAGAAGAGCGTCACCGTCTTCGCCGCGTTGAGCGCGTCGGCGAGCGCCCGCACCTGCTCCTCGCTCGGCACGACCGCCGCGCTCGCCGTCGCGAACGTGCTGGCGCCGGTCGGGTTCGCGGTCGGCTCGCCGGCGAGGTCGCCGGGCAGCGTCACGACCGAGACGCCGCCGCGCCCGAGCGCGGTCTGGATCGCGATCCGCAGCACGCGCGGCAGCTGCCGCGGCGAGGAGATCAGCTCGCTGAAGTGGCTGCACTCGGCGAACAGGCGGTCGGGGTGGGTCTCCTGGAAGAAGCCGGTCCCGATCTGCGCGGCGGGGATGTGCGAGGCGAGCGCCAGCACCGGCGCGCCGCTGCGGTGGGCGTCGTAGAGGCCCTGGATCAGGTGGGTGTTGCCGGGCCCGCTGGAGCCGGCGCAGACGGCCAGTCTGCCGGTCAGCTGCGCCTCGGCGCCGGCCGCGAAGGCGGCCGACTCCTCGTTGTGGACGTGGACCCACTCGATCCCGGGGCTGCGGCGGACGGCGTCGACGATCGGGTTGAGGCTGTCGCCGACGAGGCCGTAGACGTGATCGACGCCGGCTTGGCGCAGCACCTCGACGAACTGCTCGGCGATCGTCTGTCCGCGCGGTGCCATCGACGGGGAGGTTACCCAGTTGAGTCTTAACTGCGACGGGCCCGGTCGCCCGGGCCCGTCGGAAGACTGCGTTGTGCCGGGTCGCTCAGCCGGCCGGTGCCTGCGCGGCCGGATCGGCGGCTGTGCCGGGCGCCTGCGCGCGTCTGATGCCGAGCAGGTCGACGGTGAAGACGAGCGTCGAGTTTCTCGGGATGCCGCCCTGCTCCTGCTCGCCGTAGCCGAGCGCCGGCGGGATGATGAGCATGCGGCGACCGCCGATTCTCATGCCCGGGATGCCCTGCCACCAGCCGGCGATCACGCCGCCGTTGTCGATCCCGATCTCGAGCGGCTCTCTGCGGTCCCAGGAGGCGTCGAACTTTCTGCCGCTGTCGTAGAGGGTCCCGTAGTAGTCGACGATCGCGGTGTCGCCGGCCTGGATCTCCTCGCCGTCGCCGACCGTCACGTCTCTTATGATCAGCTGGTCGACGCTTCTGCCCGGATGGGCTTCGTGTCTCGGTTCTCTGAACGGGTTTCTGATCGCCGTCGCGGCTGGATCCGCAGGCGTCGTTCTGGCCGTCGTCGAGGTGGCCGCCGCGGTGTCGGCGGCCGCGGACGTCTCGGTCGAGTTGTCGTCGTCGCCGCAGCCGGCGAACAGGAGGGCGGCGGCACTGAAGCCGACCGCAAGGAATCGAGTTGCTCGCGCAGTGGTCACGGCCGGAATGTACCGGAGCAGTCATCGTCCATGCGCCGGTCAAACACCGACACTTAAGTGGACTGACCACGTTTTATCCTCGATTTAGGCAACGCCGCGGCGAGGGCCGGCGCAACGGCCTCGCTACGCTGAGGAGATGGAACGTCGTACGCAGCACGCGCTGATCGGCGCCGGCGCGATCGTGGCGGTGCTGCCGCTGATCTACCTGGCCGCCTTCCGCATCGACGCGATCCACCAGCTCGACGCGCGCATCCTGCGCGGCTTCGGCAACCTCAACAGCGAACGCGTCCACCCGGTGGCCGAGTTCATCGCCACGCTCTGCAACCCCGACAAGTTCGTCTGGTTCGTCGCGGCGATCGTGACGGTCGCGCTGCTGCGCCGCAGACCGCGCACCGCCGCCGCCGTCGCGATCGTGCTGCTGGGCGCCAACGTGACGACGCAGCTGCTGAAGCCGGCGCTCGCCGACGACCGCTCCTCGCCGCTGCTGACAGGGATCGCGAACGTGCTGCCGGCGTCGTGGCCGAGCGGCCACGCGACGGCGTCGATGTCGATCGCGCTCTGCGCCGTGCTCGTCGCGCCGGCGCGGCTGCGACCGTGGGTTGCGGCGCTCGGCGCCGTCTTCGCCGTCGGCGTCACGTTCTCGTTCCTGACGCTCGGCTGGCACTACCCGAGCGACGTGCTCGGCGGCTTTCTCGTCGCGACGGCGTGGACGCTGGTGGCGTTCGCGGCGCTGTCGTGGGCGCAGGCGCGCTGGCCGCTGCGCGCGGCCGACGCGAAGGGCGGCGGCGCGCAGCCGCCGCTGCGCGAGACGCTCGCGCCGGCTGGCGTGGCGGCTGCCTGCGGGGCGCTGCTGGCGGCGATGCTGCTGCTCGCGCGGCCGGCGCAGGTCGTCGCCTACGCCGAGGCGCACACCCAGTTCGTCTTCGGCGCGGGAGCGCTGGCGACCGTCGCGCTGGCGCTCGCCGCCGCCTTCAGCGTGCTGACGCGGCGCTGAGCGCGCCGCGCGCCTCGCCTACTGCTGCTGACCGGCGCCCGGCTGCCACAGCGGCTCCTCGCTGCCGTTGGCGCCGCGGCTGAGGATGAAGAGCAGGTCCGAGAGACGGTTGAGGTAGCGCACGACCTGCTCGCCCAGTTCGTCGCCGCAGACGATCGCGGCACGCTCGGCGCGGCGGCAGACGGTGCGGCAGACGTGCAGCTGCGCCGCACCCGGCGTCCCGCCGGGGAGCACGAACGAGCGCAGCGGCGCGAGCGTCGCGTTGACCTCGTCGCAGGCCTGCTCGAGCCACGCGGTCTGCTCGGGCGCGAGGCGCAGCCGCTCGCGGTCGCCGCCGTGGGGGACCGAGATGTCGGCGCCGACGTCGAAGAGGTCGTTCTGCACCCGCCGGAGCCAGTCGGCGTAGGGCATCTCGGGGACCGTGAGGGCCAGCCCGATCAGCGCG
>DATIOB010000814.1:0-5070 GCA_035473605.1 Conexibacter sp. | reverse complement strand
CGCGTGAGCGTCGAGACGCCCGCGACGCCAGGGCCGGCGACGCCGCGCGAGCCGCTGGAGCGCGGCGCGAAGATCCCCGGCCCGGTCGCGATCGGCGTCGACGCGAAGCGTTTCTTCAACCTCACGCGCACGCTCGCGGTGACCGAGTTCAAGCTGCGCTTCTTCGGCTCGGCGCTCGGCTACCTGTGGCAGCTGATGCGGCCGCTGCTGCTGTTCGGCGTCCTCTACGTCGTCTTCACGCAGGTGCTGAAGTTCAACAGCGACTCGGTGTTCTATCCCGTCGCGCTGCTGAGCGGCGTCGTCATCTTCACCTTCCTGTCGGAGTGCACGACGACCGCCGTCACGAGCCTCGTCGACCGCGAGCCGCTCGTGCGCAAGGTGCAGTTCCCGCGCCTGGTGATCCCGCTGTCGGTCGTCGCGACCGGCCTGATGAACCTGGCGCTGAACACCGTCGTGGTCGTCATCTTCCTGCTGATCTCCGGCGGCAGCGTGCTGCTGACCTGGCTGGAGATCCCGTTCATCCTGGTGCTGCTGGCGCTGTTCTCGGCGTCGATCTCGACGCTGCTGTCCGCGCTCTACGTGCGCTACCGCGACGTCAGACCGGTGTGGGACGTGGTGCTGCAGATGATGTTCTACGGCACGCCGATCTTCTACACGATCGACGTCATCAACAACACGACGATCGAGCGCCTGATGCTGGTCAACCCGCTCGCGGCGCTGATCCAGCAGTTCCGTCACGCGGTGATCGACCACAGCCACCCCAGCATCGTCGAGGCCGGCGGCGGCTGGCTGTTCGTGCTCGCCCCGGCCGGGGTCCTGACGCTCCTCGTCGTCGTCAGCTACCGCTACTTCAACCGAGAAGCGCCGCGAATCGCGGAGGACCTCTGAGCAGGGTGTCGTGATCGCGTCGCTGCGAGAGCGACTGCGCGCCGGCGGTCGCAGACCGCTGCCGTGCGAGGTTCATGTGCCGATCGCCCCGACGCCGGTCTTCTTCCTGCGCGTGCGGATGCTGGCGGCGTCGCTGCGGCGCTGGAGCGAGTTCGACTGCAGCGTCGTCGTCACGGTCAGCCGCGACGTCGAGCCGTACGACCTTCACGCGGCCGAGCCGTGGTCGCGCGCGGCCGGGGTCCAGTGGCGCTGGATGAGCGCCGAGCAGTACGCCGAGCACGGGATGTACGGCACCGCCATGGTGCGGTTCACCTATGACTTCACGACGCCGTTCGTGCTGATGCTCGACGCCGACGTGCTCTGCACCGGCTCGCTCGCCGAGCTGCCGCAGCTGGCCGGCCAGGGGGTCGCGGGCGTGACCGCCTGGGTGACGCCGATGCTGGAGCCGCCGGTCTTCCGGGACGGCCGCGAGCGCAGCGGTCCCGATCTGTGGCGCGACCTGTTCGCGCACACAGGTCTCGACGATCCGCCGCTCGAGCACGAGCACCCCAGCTGGCGCATCATGGGCGGCTCGCCCGAGCAGCACCGCTGGGCGCCCGCCTACTTCAACCTCGGCATGCTCGCCGGTCGCGCGGAGACGATGCGCACGATCGGAGCGGTCGCACTGGAGGACATGGCGCGTGTCGACGCCTTCGTCGACACGCGCTTCCGCTGCCAGCTCGGCCTGTCGATCTCGGCCGGGCGCACCTCGACGCCGCTCGTCTCCCTTCCGGTGCGTTACAACTACCCGAACAGTCGCTGGTTCTGGGACGCCCACACCGACGACCACGACGTGCGCATCCTCCACTACGCCACCACCGACGAAGTCGATCGCGAGGCGCTCGCCTCGACCGCCGACCTCGCGCCGCTGCTCGCACGCGACGACCTCTCGCCCCCCAACGAGCTGCTGCGCAGCCGCATCGCCGCGCTCGGCGACGCACTCGACCTCGATGACTGACGGGCGCCCCCGCTACCCCTTCGCGCGCCCTGAGCTGCCGCCGCCGGCCGCCTGGCTCGGGCACCTCGAGCGCTCCTACGAGCAGCGCTGGTTCTCCAACGGCGGACCGCTCGTGCGCCAACTCGAACGCGCGCTGGAGCTGCGCGATCCGACCGCCGGCCGCAGAGCCGTCACCGTCGCGAGCGCGACCGCCGGGCTCGTCGCCGCGCTGATCGCGCTCGACCTGCGCGGACCGGTCGCGCTGCCGTCCTTCACCTTCCCCGCCTCCGCCCACGCCGTCGAGCTGGCCGGCTGCACGCCGGTGCTCTGCGACGTGGACGCCGACACCTGGGAGCTGTCGCCCGCGGCTGCCGCCCGCGCGCTGCGGGAGCACGACTGCGTCGCGATCATGCACGTGCGCGCCTTCGGCCTCTGCCGCGATCTGTCGGCGATCGAGACGGTCGCACGCGAGGGCGGGGTCCCGCTCGTCGTCGACAGCGCCGCCGCGTACGGCGGCGAGAGCGCCGACGGGCTCCCGCCCGGCCGTGCCGGCGACGCGGAGGTCTTCTCCCTGCACGCGACGAAGGTCCTGGCGGCCGGCGAGGGCGGCGCGGTCCTGGCAGCGCCGGCGCTGGCCGACGCGATCCGCGCCGTGTCGAACTTCGCGCTCGCAGGCACGGAGGTGACCGGCCGCGGGCTGAACGCGAAGATGAGCGAGCTGACCGCCGCCGTCGGACTGGCCGCGCTCGAGCAGCTCGACGGTCATGTCGCGCAACGGCGCGACGCCGTCGCGCAGATGGTCGCGGCGATCGGCGACCTGCCGGTCGAGTTGGCGCAGGCGGCCGGCAGTCCGCCGTGGCAGGGCCTGCCGCTCCTGCTCCCCGACGCCGCGTCCCGCGAGCGGCTGCTGACCGCGCTCCACGCCACCGGCATCGAGGCGCGCCGCTACTACTTCCCCGGTCTGCACCGCACGCGCGCCTTCGCCGGCCATGCCGCCGGGCCGCTGCCTGTCACCGACGAGATCGCATCCCGGATAGCGTGCATCCCCGTGTACTCGGCATACCAGCGCGGAGAGCTCGAGCAGCTGACGCGCACGCTCGCCCGTACACTGACGAGCACGATGGAGGAGAGCGGTGGCCTTTCTCGATGCTGAGGGACTGAGTGCGCTCGGCCTCGCGTCGCTCGGCGACGACGTCCGCATCGACGCCGACGCCCGCCTGATCGGCGCGGAGCGGATCACGGTCGGTTCGCATGTGCGGATCGACGCCTTCGCCGTCATCAGCGCCGGCGAGGAGGGGATCGCGATCGGCGACCACGTCCATGTCGCCGCCCACTGCTTCGTCGCCGGCGCCGCGCGGATCGTGCTCGACGACTGGTGCGGGATCTCCGGCCGCACGTCGGTCTACTCCTCGACGGACGACTTCAGCGGCCTCAGCCTGACCGGTCCGACCGTGCCCGAGGACCTGCGCCGCGTCGACAGCCGTCCCGTGCGCGTCGGGCGCCACGTGATCGTGGGCGCCGGCACGGTGATCCTGCCGGGCGTCACGATCCACGACGGCGCGGCCGTCGGCGCGCAGAGCCTCGTGCGCAAGGACGTGGAGCCGTTCACGATCGTCGTCGGCAGCCCCGCTCGCCCGGTCGGCATGCGGGACCGCAAGCTGCTCGAGCTCGAGCAGATCGCACGAGCCCGCTGATGCCCTCCCCCTCCCCCACAGAGAACGCCACGTGACCAGAGAAGCGGCTTCCCCCCGGCGCGCCGTCGTCGTGCTCGGCTTCCACCGCAGCGGCACCTCGATGGTGACGCGCATGCTCAACCTGCTCGGCGTCGACCTCGGCGACGAGTCCGAGCTGCTGCCGCCGCAGGAGCGCGACAACGCTCGCGGCTACTGGGAGCCGCGCTGGATGATCGAGTTCAACGAGCAGCTGCTGGAGCAGCTCGGATCGAGCACGTTCGAGCAGTTCACGCCCGAGCCCGGCTGGGAACGCTCGGAGCAGCTCGACCCGCTGCGCGAGCGCGCCCGCGCACTGCTCGACGAGCACCTCTCGCGGATGCCGCTGTGGGGCTGGAAGGACCCGCGCACGTCGTTGACGCTGCCCTTCTGGCGGACGGTGGTCGACGGCCCGATGTCGTTCGTGATCTGCATGCGCAGCCCGGCCGACGCGGTCACCTCCGCGCTCGAGCGCAGCGTCGCCGGCCTCGACCGCTGGAGCTACGCCGAGCGATGGCTCGACTACACCGCCGGGGCGCTCGCCAACACCGCGCCCGATGAGCGGATGCTCGTCTTCTACGAGGACGCGCTCAGAGACCCGGCCGCCGAGACGCTTCGCCTGGCCGCCTTCCTCGGCCGCGACGCACCCGCCGCCGAGCAATTGGAGGAGATCGTCGCGTCGGTCGACCCCGAGCTGCGTCATCACCAGACGTCGGCGCTCGACGTCGCCGTCGACGAGGGCCTCCCGGTCGAGACGCGCACGCTCTACCTGCTGCTGCGCGCCCGCCGCGACCTCGAGGCGGCGAACGGCGCGGGACCGGCGGCGGCGCGGACGGCACAGGCGCTGGAGCGGATCGGCGCCGCGCAGAGCCCGCTGCACCTCACGACGCTCGCGGCGGCTGCCGAGCGCATCAGCGCCGAGGAGCAGGCTGCCCGCCTGACGACGCGGATCGACGAGCTGGAGCGCGAGCACGAGCAGCTGCGGACGCAGCTGACGAGCGAGATCGCGACGCGCGACGCCGCCCTCGGCGAGCTGCGCGGCGAGCTCGCGGCGCACGAGGAGGCGCGCTCACGTGACCGCGGCGAGCTGGCCGCGCGCGACGAGATGATCGTCGAACGCGATCGCCTGATCGCCGAGCGCGACGCGCAGATTGCCACCTACCGCGACTCGCACAGCTGGCGGCTGACCCGTCCGCTGCGCCTGCTCGCCGAGCGCACGCGACAGCGCACCCGCTGAGGTTTGGCGGTGCGGCGCCGTGACGCGCTGCGCCGCGCTTTTTCATACCATCAGCTCGAATGGAGTCGATCTCAGCAGTGGTGCCGCCGCGGGAGCACGTGCGAGCGCCACTGAGTCTGCGTCTCACGATCGAGCGTGTCGCCGCGCATGTCGGTGCGCGCACGGTCGCCGTCGTCGGACGGGCGCCGTCTGCGTTCGACGGCGCCGTGGAGGTCGTCACTGCCCCCGCGCCCGACGAGGCGACGATCGCCGCCGCCCGC
>DATIOB010000813.1:0-6570 GCA_035473605.1 Conexibacter sp. | reverse complement strand
ATCCGGCGCTAGCCCCGCGCCCGCGTCGCCCGCGCCCGCCGGCGCGGCCGCGCGCCACGCTCCGAGCGGGGGATATCCCCCGGCGGCGACCGGGCCGCCGGCCCCCGCACGAACACCCCGGCGCCCCAGCGACATCGCGCTCTGCCGTTGAGAGCGTGCGGGACATGACCTCCACCCGCTCGCGCCCCGCCCCGGCGCGCCCCTCAGAGAGCCGCTTCGAGCGGCTCGCCCGCTGGTCGATCCGCGACCGCCGCCGCGCGATCGCGCTGTGGGTGGCAACGCTGCTTGCGGTCCTCGGCGCCTCCTTCGCGATCGGCTCCGACTGGAACAACGACTTCGCCCTGCCGGGAACCGAATCGCAGCAGACGCTCGACACGCTGAAGCGCTCGGCGCCGGCGCAGGCCGGCGACACCGTCGAGATCGTGATGCGCGATCCAGGCGGCATCGCCGATCCGCAGACGCGCGAGCGGATCGAGGCGATGGTCGCCGCGGTCGGCAGGCTGCCGCACGTCGCCGGCGTGCAGGACCCGTTCACCAGCGACGCCGTCTCCAGAGACGGCACGATCGCGTACGCGACGGTCGCGCTCGACGGCACCGACGACCTCGTCCCGAGAGCGGCGATCGAGCGGTTGATCGACACCGCCGAGGCGGCCCGCGGCGGCGGCCTGCAGGTCGAGCTGGGCGGCGACGCCGTCCGCTACGTCGACGCGGGCGGCGGTGGAGCGGAGTCGATCGGCACGCTCGCGGCGCTCGTGATCCTCGTCTTCCTGTTCGGCTCGTTGCTGGCGGCGAGCATCCCGATCGTGACCGCGCTGATCGCCGTCGGCGGCACGACGGCGCTGATCGTGATCGGCTCGCACCTCTTCGACGTCGCCGACTTCACGCCGGCGCTGATGTCGCTCGTCGGCCTCGGCGTCGGGATCGACTATGCGCTCCTGATCTTCTCGCGCTACCGCGCCGAGCTGCTCGCCGACCGCGATCGCGACGATGCGCTGCGGATCGCGCTCGACACCGCCGGCCGCTCGGTCGTCTTCGCGGGCGCGACGGTGATCATCGGCCTGCTCGGGCTGATCGCGCTCGGCATCGGCGTGCTGCAGGGGATCGCGCTCGGCGTCTCGCTGACGGTGCTCGTCACGATGGTCGCGTCGTTGACGCTGCTGCCGGCGCTGCTGACGGTCTTCGGCAAGCGGATCGAGCGCAGCGTGCGCAAGCGGGCGCTGAAGGCCCGCCGCCGCCAGCGCGTCGAGGGCGAGCGCTGGCGGCGCTGGGCCGCCTTCGTGCAGGCCCGCCCGGTCGCCGTGCTGGCGGTCGCCGGCACGCTGCTGGTCGCGCTCGCGCTGCCCGCGACCGACATGCGGCTCGGCTTTGCCGATGCCGGCAACGACAGCACCTCCAGCGGCCCGCGCAAGGCGTACGACCTGCTCGCCGCCGGCTTCGGCGCCGGCTTCAACGGGCCGCTGCTGATCGTCGCCGACGGCGGCGACGCGGCCGCCGCCGACGCGCTCCGCGGCGTGCTCGCCGACACCCCCGGCGTCGCCGCCGTCGCGCCGCCGCAGCGCGCCGAGGGCGGCGCGGTCGCGACCGTCGTCGCCTTCCCGGACGGCAAGCCGCAGGACGAGGCGACCCAGCAGCTCGTCACGCGCCTGCGCGACGACGTGCTGCCGCCGCTGGCGGCGAGAACCGGCGCGACCTACCTCGTCGGCGGCGCGACCGCCGCTGCCGACGACTACGCCCACGCGGTGCAGGAGCGGCTGCCGCTGTTCGTGGCGATCGTCGTCGGCCTCTCGGCGCTGCTGCTGATGGTCGTCTTCCGCTCACTGCTGATCCCGCTGAAGGCGGCGGTGCTGAACCTGCTCAGCATCGGCGCCGCGCTCGGCGTCGTCACGCTCGTCTTCCAGCACGGGCTGTTCGGGATCGAGCCGAGCCCGGTCGACGCGACGATCCCGATCCTGATCTTCGCGATCGTCTTCGGGCTCTCGATGGACTACGAGGTCTTCCTCGTCGGGCGCATGCACGAGGAGTGGGAGCGGACCGGCGACGCGCGCCACGCGGTACGCGAGGGGCTCGCCGCGACCGGTCGCGTGATCACCGCCGCGGGCGCGATCATGGTCGTCGTCTTCGGCGCCTTCATGACGAGCCCGGATCGGATGATGAAGCAGTTCGGGCTCGGGCTCGCGGTCGCGATCCTGCTCGACGCGGTCGTGATCCGCTGCCTGATCGTGCCCGCCGTGATGCGGCTGCTCGACCGCTGGGCGTGGTGGATGCCGCGCTGGCTGAGCGTGCGGCTGCCGCGTGTTGCGTTGGAGCGGAGGGTCGCGGCTGCGGAGCGGTGATTCCCCGTTTCGCGCCCGCCGGTCTGCCGCCGGCGGGGCGCGCGCTGCCCTCTACACCGCGACGGCCGCGCGCCCGGTCCGCACGCGCGCGGCGAGCGTCGCGACGAGCGCCGCCAGCACCACGACGAGCGAGCCGAAGATGCGGAAGGTGTCGTCGATGCTGATGTGGGTGACGACGAAGCCCGCGACGATCGCCGGCACCGCCAGCGAGGCGTACGCGACAACGTAGAAGGCGGACATCACCTCGGCGCGGTGCTGCGGGGGGATCACGACCGTCAGCGAACGCAGCGCGCCGAGGAAGGCGACGCCCCAGCCCGCGCCCGTGATCGCGCTGGCGCCGACGAAGAAGGCGGCCGAGTGGGTCGAGAGCGAGAGCACGATCAGCGCCATGCCGAAGCCGAGCACGGCGGCGCCGACCGACGCCAGCCGGTGCGGGTCGGCCTCGTGCCAGATCAGCTGCGTGACGACGCCGGGGATCGTCAGCGCGAGGATCGCGATGCCGCCGGCCATGTGGTTGTCGGTGTGCAGCATCTCGGCGGCGAGGCGCGGACCGAGCGAGAGGTAGATGCCGCCGATCGACCACGACGCGAGCACGGCGAGCGCCGACAGCGTGAACGGCCCGCGCACGGCCGGTGGGATCCGAGGCACCTGGAGCCGCAGCGACGGCCGGCGGCGGTCGCGGACCGGCTCGGGCAGCAGCAGCGTCGCGACGAGCGCGAGCGCGAACAGCACGCCGAGCAGGACGAACGGCGTGACGCGGGGCGCCGGCCCGTACTGGACGAGCGCGGCCGCTATGAACGACCCGAGCCCCATCCCGGCGCCGCTGACCGTGCCGTTGACGAGCCCGACGCGCCGCGCGTCGCCGCGTGGGTGGAGGTCGATCAGCGCGGCGCCGGCTGCGCCGAGCGCGATGCCGGTCGAGACGCCCTGGAGTGCGCGTGCGATGAACAGCCAGACGACCGACTCGGCCAGCGCGAAGACGATCGTGGAGAGGACCAGCCCGCTCAGCGCCGTCATGAGGACCGGCCGGCGGCCGACGTCGTCGGAGATCGAGCCGGCGACGAGCAGCGCTCCCAGAACGCCGACGCAGTAGACGGCGTAGACGAGCGTCAGCGTGATCGTCGAGAAGTGCCAGTCCGCCTGGTAGACCCCGTACAGCGGCGACGGCGCGGCGGAGGCGGCGAGCGCCAGGCCGATCACCGCCGCGACGACCGCGAAGGCCGCTGTTCCTGCGAGCCGGCGGGGGCCTGCGCCGACTGCGGGTGTGGGGGTTGGGGACTGCACCAGGTACTCCTTCAAAAGTTCCAAGAATTTCGAACTTGTGTTGTACCATAGTACGAACAGTGTCGAACCATGTCCGAGAGATTCCTCATCCGCCGGTCGATCGCCTCGAGCTGGCCGAGATCCTGCGCACCTGCGGAGAGCCCGTTCGCCTCGCGATGATCCGAGCGCTCGCCGACGCCGGCACGGAGCTGAAGTCGGGCGCGGTGACGGGCGCCGTTGGTCTGCCGACCTCGACCTGCTCCTATCACCTCAAGCTGCTGCGCGAGGCGGGCGTGACGCGCACGCGGGCCGCCGGCACGGAGCGCTACATCTCGCTTCGCCGCGACGACCTCGAGGCCCGCTTCCCCGGGCTCGTCGACGTGCTGCTGCGCGGCTGAACTCCCCGGCTCGTGCGCTTCGCGGCTACGCGACCGCTACGTCGGTCCGGAGGAAGTCACCTCCTTTGAACAGCAGCGGGCGGTTCAGTGTGCGGGCGAGCGCATAGCTGAAGCAGTCACCCAGGTTCAGTCGCGCTGGAGAGTTGCCCTTGCCGAACTTCCGCCACGCCTCGCGGGCGGCCTGCGCCTGGCGGAGATCGACGGCCACGCAGAAGAGGTCACTTTCGACGACGACGTGGTCGAGCTGCTGGAGCCCCTCCTCACCGAGACGCCCGAACAGCACCATCGCGGACTCGACGAACGAGACGGTCGAGAGCAGCGGATCTTCGGCCCGCTCGATCGATCGCGCGAAGAGATCGGCGTCCGGTTCGTCGAGGACGATCGCGACGAGGGCCGAGCTGTCGACGACCATCAGCTCGGCAGCCCGTCATCGCCGTAGCCGAGGATCTCGTCCGGGCTGCGATCGTCAAGCACCGGGAGCTTGGCGACTTCGCGCTGGATGCGCTTGATCGCCTCCCCACGCAGCTCGGGCGTCGGCGGAGTCCCGCGCACGGTGCGCAACCGCTCGCGCAACGCCTTCTCGACGACGGTTTCGATCGGGTCGCCGGTGGCGGCCGCGATCTCCTGCGCGGCGCCGACGGCTATGAGGGATGTGATGTGAAGTTCCATCGCGTTGGCAACGGTAGGTCCCGCGGCCGAGCCTGTCCACACATCACAAGTGGTAATTGATGCTGTGATCGTCATGGGCGGCAGCCTGTCAATTGAAATGTTGCGGATCTACGCGCCTTTGCAAATTAACTGACGCCGTCGCGGTTTCGGCGATCGTGGCGGCTAGGCTGGAGGCATGTCCACCGCCGTCGCTCCCGACTTCGCCGCGCAGACGCTCGACCGTCTGCGTGCGCTCACCGGCGATCCCGCCTCCCAGTTCCGCGACGGCCAGCTCGAAGCGATCCACGACGTCGTCGTCGATCGCGCGCGCGTGCTGTGCGTCCAGCGCACCGGCTGGGGCAAGTCGGCCGTCTACTTCGTCGCGACCGCGCTGCTGCGCGCGCAGGGTGCGGGGCCGACGCTGATCGTCTCGCCGCTGCTGGCGCTGATGCGCAATCAGATCGCCGGGGCGCAACGGCTCGGCCTGCGCGCGCAGACGATCAACTCCACCAATCGGGACGCGTGGGACAGCATCCGCGACGGGTTGGCCGACGACCAGATCGACCTTCTGCTGATCTCGCCCGAGCGGCTCAACAACCCGCGCTTCCGCGACGAGATGCTGCCGCTGTTCGCCGCCTCTGTCGGACTGCTCGTGATCGACGAGGCGCACTGCATCTCCGACTGGGGCCACGACTTCCGGCCCGACTACCGGCGTGTGAAGGACATGCTCGCGGCGCTGCCGGAGGGCGTCTCGGTGCTCGGCACGACCGCGACGGCGAACGACCGCGTCGTCGCCGACGTGCTCGAACAGCTCGGCGCGGGGACGGAGGCGGGTTCGGGCGCGGGCGTCGCGCACGGCGGAGGCGCGGGGCGGGTCCCGGAGGAGCCGCTGCGCTCCTACCGCGGGCCGCTCGGCCGCAGCTCGCTGCGGCTGGAGGCGCTCGAGCTGCCGCGCCCGGCGGAACGACTCGCATGGCTGGTCGAGCGGCTGCCCGAGTTGCCCGGCTCGGGGATCGTCTACACGCTCACCAAGCGCGATGCGGAGCAGGTCGCGTCATTCCTGACCGCCAACGGGATCTCGGCGCTCGCCTACAGCGGCGAGCAGGAGACCGACCAGCGGATCGCCGCCGAGGAGAAGCTGCTGCGCAACGAGCTGAAGGCGCTCGTCGCCACGAGCGCGCTCGGCATGGGCTACGACAAGGCCGACCTCGAGTTCGTCGTCCACTACCAGGCGCCGGGCTCAGTCGTCTCGTACTACCAGCAGGTCGGCCGTGCCGGACGCGGCGTCGAGAGCGCCGAGGTCGTGCTGCTGCGCGGCAGCGAGGACCGGCGCATCCAGGACTTCTTCATCGAGCAGGCGTTCCCCGCTCAGGAGAAGGTCGCTGCCGTTCTCGCGGAGCTGTCGCAGGCGGCGGCCGAGGGCGCGGGGCGGACGAGCCGTGAGCTGATGGCGGTCGTCAACCTCGGCGCCGGGCGGATCGAGGCGATGCTGAAGATCCTCGACGTCGAGGGCGCGGTACGGCGTGAGGGCACGCGCTGGTTCGCGGTCGCGGGCAGTGACTGGAGCTACGACGGCGAGCGCTACGCGCAGATCACGGCGCTGCGGCGGGCCGAGCAGGAGGCGATGGCGTCGTTCGGCACCGACGGTCGCTGCCTGATGCGGGCGCTCCAGGAGGAGCTGGACGACCCGGCGCCGGCCGACTGCGGCCGCTGCTCGGTCTGCGCCGGCCCGCTCTACGGGACGCCGCCCGCGCCGCGGCTGGTCGAGCAGGCGCAGCGCCACCTGCGCTCGCGGCCGATCGTGCTCGAGCAGCGCAAGATGGCGCCCGACCCGGGCGGGACGATGCGCAAGATCCCGCCGGCCGCGCTCGTCGAACCGGGCTGGGCGCTGGCGCGCTTCGGCGACGGCGGCTGGTGGCCTGCGATCG
>DATIOB010000812.1:0-7032 GCA_035473605.1 Conexibacter sp. | reverse complement strand
CGCGGCGCCGACGTGCACGGCGACGTCGGCGAGCGCGACGTGCGGGGCGCCGCGATCGGGGTCGGAGAAGACCGCGACGGTGCGCAGCCCGCGCGCCTGCGCGCTGCGGATGATGCGCCAGGCGATCTCGCCGCGGTTGGCGACCAAAACCGCGTCGAAGCGGCTCACGGCTGCGTGACCACCATCCGCACCGGCGTCGGGTCGAAGCCATTGCAGGGGTTGTTGACCTGCGGGCAGTTGGAGACGAGCACGAGCGTGTCGCGCTCGGCCCGCAACGTCACCGTCAAGCCCGGCGAGGAGAGGCCGTCGACGATCCCGAGCGTTCCGTCCGGCTCGACCGGCACGTTCATGTACCAGTTGATGTTGCTGACGAGGTCGCGCTTGCCGAGCCCCCAGCGCGCACCCTCGCGCAGGAAGTTCTCGACGCAGGCGTGCTGGTGCTTGGTGTGGTGGCCGTAGCGGAGCGTGTTCGACTCCTTGCTGCAGGCGCCGCCGAGCGTGTCGTGGCGGCCGCACTCGTCGGCGAGGACCGTCATCAGCGGGACGCCCTCGAAGGTCCGCAGCACGCTGCCGGTCGTGAGGAAGATCGAGCCCTGCTGCGCGATCGTCTCGGGGGCGCTGTAGCGCTGCTCGTGGTCGTGCGCGTCGTAGAGGATGCAGTCGACCGCCTGGTTGCCGCCGAGGTCGACGATGCTCAGCAGCTGGCCGGCCTCGACGACAGCCGACCACGGCGCCCGCGCCGCCACGACCTCGTCGCGCACGATCGCGCCGTCGGGGAGGGTGCCGAGCTGCTGCTGCTCCGCGGCGTTCATGCGAGCCCCCGTGCGTCGGCGTAGTCGGCGGTGTTGAGAAAGGCGCGCTCGGACTCCGGCGTGGCGCTCCAGAGCGGATCGTCGGCCTGCGTCGGGCGGCCGCTCCAGGCATGCAGCGCCAGCGTCGAGCAGGTGTAGTCCTCGCGGCCGTCGAGCGGGTGCGGGACGTTGGCGATCAGCACGACCAGCGGCAGCTCGGCGCGCAGCTCGACGTGGGCGCCGGCCCCAGCCGAGCCGTCGAAGCGCAGGGCCCCGTCGGGCTCGACCTTGACGCCCTGGAAGAAGGAGAGGCTGGGCGGGATGTCGCGCGGGGCGAGACCGTGCTTGGCGGCGGCGAGCACGAACAGCTCGCGGCCGGCCGGCGCGGGGCCGTGCGCGAGACCGCCGTCGGCGCCGTAGCGGCGCGCGTTCGCGTCCCTGCTGGAGGTTCCGCAGAGCGCGTCGTGGTGGCCGGAGGTGTCGGTGACGACGCTCGCGAGCACGCGCCCCTGGTCCGACAGCAGCGGGTGGCCGGCGCCGAGATAGGCCTGCCACGGGACCTTGACGGTGTCGGCGACGTTGAGCCGCTCCCACGGCTGGTCGGCGTTGTAGAGCAGCACGTGCGCGCAGGCGTCGCCGTGCAGGTCGGTCAGCCGCAGCGTCGTGCCGCGCGCGAGCACGCGGCTGGCGTAACCGCCGCCGGCGACCGTCTCGACCCACGTCAGCCGCTCCTGCGGGACGCCGTCGGGCAGCCCGCTGGCCGCCCGCGCCGGCAGCACCGGCATCGCCTCCGCCGTCGCGCCGGCCTGGGCGCGCGCGTGGTCGCGCGCGCCGTGCGTCGTCGCCGTCGTCGTCGTCGTCGAGTTCATCTGCTGGCCCCCGCCGGCCCGGCCGTTCCCCACGCCCACCGTGCCGCGGCCCGGGGGAGCCGCTCTGCCTGATTGGTCATACCTAGTGAGATTAGGTATGACCAAGGTCGGACTGGTTCTACATATGGACGAAGATCCGACCTGACCGCTTCGCCATCTGGCGAAAGCGGACGGCTACGCGTCGCGACGCAGCAGCGAGAGCCGCACGTAGCGGTCGTTGACGCTCACACGCGAGAAGGCGATCGTCTCGTGATCGCGCGAGAAATGCGTCTCGATCAGCTCGATGTACGGCTCGCCGGGCGTCAGCTCGAGGCCGATCGGGTCGCCCTCGACGGCGACGCGGGGGACGATCTCGGCGGTCGCGTAGTCGATCGGCGCGACGCAGTTGCGCTCGACGAAGGTGAAGGTCGAGTCAGCTTCGAGGATCTCCGACGGCGCCACTCTGAGACGGCCGAGCGGGATCGTGTCGTTGACGCTGATGACCGGCTCGCCGCCGGCGCGCAGCAGCCGATCGACGATCAGACATGCCGCATCCTCGGGGATCCCGAGCGGTCCGGCGGCCTCCGCGGGGACGGTCGCGAAGCGATGCTCCTGCGGATCGACCGACGGCTCGTGGCCGCACTGCGCGATCAGCGCGGTGAAGGGGATCAGGCGGTTGAGCCGCATCGTCGAGCGCAGCAGATGGGCGTTGACGAAGGTGCCGCGGCCGCGGCGGCGCGAGACGACGCCGTCGGCCTCGAGACTGGTCAGCGCCGCCCGCAGCGTCGTGCGGCTGACGCCGAGCAGGACCGACAGCTCAGCCTCGGGCGGCAGGCGGCCGTCGGGGAAGCGGTCGGACTGGATCGCCTCCAGCAGCGCGTCGCGCGCGCGCTCCGAGAGCGAGCGCGTCTCCAGCCGTTCGACGCCGACCCGGGGCTGGACAGATTCACGCATTGGTCATACTTTAGACGAATGGGCGACGGAACAATCGATCTGACAGCGATGGCGCTGGCGGCACGCGAGCGTGCCGCAGCGCCCGATCAGGCGGGCGCGTGGATCGCGCTGGCGGATGAGGCGCAGCTGCGCGCCCGGGGTGCGGAGCTGGCCGCGGCCGACCCCGCCGGACTGCCGCTCCTGGGCATGACCTTCGGCGTCAAGGACAACATCGACGTCGAAGGCTGGCCGACGACCGCCGCCTGCCCGGCGTACGCGCGCGTCGCGACGCGCACGGCGCCCGCCGTCCAGCGGCTGCTCGACGCCGGCGCGATCCTGATCGGAAAGACCAACCTCGACCAGTTCGCGACCGGTCTGGTCGGCACGCGCTCGCCGTACGGGACGCCGCGCAACGTGCTCGATGCGGCGCTCGTCCCGGGCGGCTCCAGCGCCGGCTCGGCGATTGCCGTCGCCGGCGGGGCCGTCGACGTCGCGCTCGGCACCGACACGGCCGGATCCGGGCGCGTGCCGGCCGCGCTGAACGGGATCGTCGGCCTGAAGCCCTCGCGCGGCCTCGTCTCGACGGGCGGCGTCGTGCCCGCCTGCCGCTCGCTCGACTGCGTCTCGGTCTTCGCGCGTGACGTGCGCGACGCCGCGCGCGTGCTCGACGTGATCGCGGCCTTCGATCCGGACGATCCGTTCAGCCGGGAGGTGCCGGGCGGCGGCATGTCCGCTCCCCCCACCACCGCCCCCCGGGTCGGCGTCCCCGCCCTCTCGCTCGAGGACTTCGCCGGCGACGCGCTCGCGCGCGACGCCTTCTCCGCCGTCTGCGAGCAGCTCGGCGCGCGCGGCGCCGAGGTCGTCGCGATCGACGCGGCGCCGCTGATGCGCGCGGGCGAGCTGCTGTACGGCGGCCCCTGGGTCGCGGAGCGCGCGGCGGCCGTCGGCACGTTCATCCGCGAGCACCCTGACGAGGTGCTGCCCGTGACGCGCGAGCTGATCGTGAAGGGGTTCGAGCCGACGGCGGTCGCGGCCTTCGAGGCGCAGTACGAGCTGGAGGAGCTGCGCGCCGCCACGCGCGCGCTGTTCGCCGGCGAGCGGCTCGACGCGATCGCGCTGCCGACGATCCCGACGCTCGTGACGCTCGCCGAGGACGCGGCCGAGCCGCTCGCCCGCAACGCGCTGCTCGGCCGCTTCACCCACAGCGCCAACCTGCTCGACCTCGCGGCGCTCGCCCTCCCCGGCCCGGCGCGCGCCGACGGCGGCCCCGCGAGCGCGATGCTGCTCGGCCCCGCCTTCTCCGACAGGGCGCTGCTGGCGATCGGCGCGCGCTTCGCGGGGGAGGAGCTGGCGCCCGCCTCGCCCGCGAGTGCCGCCGCCGACCCGCTCGCGGCGCCCGACACCCCTACGCCCGCCGCCTCCGGGGCGCTCACCGCCACCGACGCCGAGATCGAGCTGCTCGTCGTCGGCGCGCACATGTCCGGGATGCCGCTGGAGCCGCAGCTGCGCGGCCTCGGCGGCCGCCCGCTCGGCCCGGTCGCCACCGCTGCCGGATATCGCATGCTGGCGCTGTCGCATCTCGCCCCGCCGCGCCCGGGCCTCGTCGCCGACCCGGCCGGCGCCGGCGGCCTCGCCGGCGAGCTGTGGGCACTCCCGCCCGCCGGCCTCGGCAGGCTGCTGACGCTGCTCGCCTTCCCGCTCTCGCTCGGCCCCGTCCGCCTCGCCGACGACCGCCTCGTGACCGGCTTCCTCTGCTCACCCGACGTCCTCCCCGACGCCCCCGACATCACCGCCCACGGCGGCTGGCGCGCGTACACGGCGGCGACCGCTGGCGACACGGTGGCGCCTCGGTAGTACCGCTGGTAGCATCGCTGGTATGAAGCTCAGCGTCAGCCTCCCCGACGACGACGTCCGCTTCCTCGACGAGTACGCGGCGACGCATTCCTTCCCATCCCGCTCCGCCGCGCTCCAGCAGGCGATACGAGTCCTGCGCCTGTCCGAGCTGAACGACGCCTACGGCGCCGCCTGGCAGGAGTGGGAAGCCGGCGACGACGCGACGGTGTGGGAGACGACCACCGGCGACGGACTCTGATGCGCCGCGGCGACGTTCGGATGGTCGAGTTCGAGCCAGTCCGCGGCGAGGAAGCGAACAAGCGGCGCCCCGCGATCATCGTCAGCAACGACGCCGCCAACGCGACCGCCGCACGACTCGGTCGCGGCGTCGTCACCGTGGTCCCGGTGATCTCGAACGTGACCCGCGTCTACCCCTTCCAGGTGCTGATCCCGGCCGCCAGCAGCGGCCTCACGTTGGACTCGAAGGCCCAGGCCGAACAGGTCCGCTCTGTCTCGACGGAGCGCGTCGGCCCACTGCTCGGACGCCTCCCCGCCGGCACGATGACCTCGCTCGACGAGGCGCTGCGGCTGCATCTCTCCCTCTGAGCCACCGCTAGCCGAACGGCGGGTACTTGCTCGCCGCCTGCTCGACCATCGCCTGCCAGCGTGCGGCGCGATCGGGCGGGTTGGCGGCGCGCACGGCGCGCAGCTTCTCGATGATGCCTTCGTCGTGCTCGGCGCAGTAGACGACGAACGCGTCGGTCGGTTTGACGAGCCCCTCCCAGTCGCGGACCGCGAGCACACGGGCGACCTCGTCGAGCACCGTGGTGTACGGGTCGGCGTCGCTCGCGCGAGCGGCCTCGCGCAGCAGCAGCGCGTCGAGGTCCTCGTCCCAGTCGGGCAGGTTGATCCAGTTGAGCGCCTCGTCATCGCGGCCGAGGTAGACGAGGTCGAGCACCAGCGAGTCGGTGTACTCGTCCGGCTCCTCACGCTCCTCGACCAGCCAACGGCCCCGATCGGCCTCCAGGCCGAGCGTCACGGGCTCGATGTGCAGGCTGCCCTGGTCGACGTAGACGAGCTTCAGCGCGAAGACCTCGACGCCGCGCAGACCCAGCTCCTCGACACGCTGCTCGATGCCGGCGACGACGAACTCGGCGATCCGCCGCGAGCCGCGCTCCAGCAACTGCTCCCACGGCTCGTTGCGACCCATGAAATCCGTCCTGTCGTCACTCGCAGAGCGAATCGAAAGCGGAGAGAGAGGGATTCGAACCCTCGGACCGAGTTACCCCGGTCACACGATTTCCAGTCGTGCCCGTTCAGCCGCTCCGGCACCTCTCCGTGCTGTGTTACGGCGACGGTGAAGGGTACAGGCCCCGCCCTCGCGGCGCCGCTAGACCTGCCAGGTCCCGCCGCGCAGCACCGGGACGCGCTCGCCGTCGGCGGTGATGCCGGTCACGTCGACGTCGTCGCCGCCGATCATGAAGTCGATGTGGATCAGGCTGTCGTTGACGCGCGCCACGTCCTCGTCGCCGACGGCGAAGTCGAAGCCGCGGCCGAGCGCGATGTGGCTGGCGGCGTTCTCGTCGAGCAGCGTGTCGTAGAAGACGGTCCCGAGCGGGCCGATGCGACCCTCGCGGTCGACCAGCGCGACCTCGCCGAGGCGGACGCCGCCGTCGTCGTGGGAGGTCAGCTCGCGCAGCGTCTCGGCGCCCTGCTCGGCGTCGATCTCGACGGCGCGGCCGCCCTCGAAGCGGACCGTCAGGCCTCTGATCGTCGCGCCGCCGACGAGCAGCGGCTTGGTCGAGCGCACGACGCCGTCGGCGCGCAGCGGGTCGGGGGTCGTGAAGACCTCCTCCGACGGCAGGTTGGGCGCGTGCGGGATCCCGTCGGCGGTCTCGAACGCCGCGCTGATCCACGTGCTGCTCGGCAGCAGGCCGATCGTCAGGTCGGTGCCCGGTCCCTCGAAGTGGATCGCGTCGAAGCGCGCGTCGGTCAGCCGGCCGGAGACGGCGACGAGCGTCGCCATCCGCTCTCTCCACGCGGCGACCGGGTCGTCGGTGTCGAGGCGGCAGACGTGGACGATCTCCTCCCACAGCTTCGCGAGCGCCGCGTCCGGGTCGAGCGACGGGTGCACGAGCGCGGCCCAGCCGGGCGTCGGGCAGGGGCCGATCGTCCAGTTGGTCGTGCGCTCGTTGACGACCTTGCCGGCCTCGCGCAGCGACTGCGACTTGTCGCGCCCGACGCGCGCCGGGTCGAGGTCCTCCAGCAGGCCGGGCTCGACCGGGCCGGTCAGCGCGATGCGGGCGGCGCGCGCGTCGCCCAGTCTGAGGATCCGCTCGCCGAGCCACGGCGGGACGGTCTCGAGCGCCTCGTCGCTGCCGAACTCGATCCGCGCGCGGCGCACGTGGATGTCGGAGTAGGTCACCTCGACGAAGCTGGCGCCGGCTCTGTAGGCGCTCGCCGCGACGGCGCGCGTCAGCGGCTCCTTGCCGATCTCCGAGCTGACCGCGACGACCTGGCCCGGCTGCACGTTGGCGCCGAAGCCGACGAGCAGGTCCGCGAGGCGCTGGAGCGTCGTGGCGTCGGACATCGCGCGCTCAGCGGCTACTTCGGCGAGGGGACGTCGC
>DATIOB010000811.1:0-9652 GCA_035473605.1 Conexibacter sp. | reverse complement strand
GACGCGGGAGGGGAAAGCCGCCTCGGAGGTCAGATTCCCTGTCCTGACGGGCAATTCGCGTTGTTCCTGTCCGCGGGGGTTGTTAGCTTCGGCCCTCCCCACGACCTCGAAGGAGGATCACTGTGACGA
This sequence comes from Conexibacter sp., assembly GCA_035473605.1. GTDB lineage: Bacteria > Actinomycetota > Thermoleophilia > Solirubrobacterales > Solirubrobacteraceae > Conexibacter. Next base: position 9,523 of record DATIOB010000811.1, on the reverse strand, counting down.
AATCAGAGTTCGTCGACCAGGTTGCCGCGAACAGCGGACTGAGCAAGAAGGACGCCGGAGACGCTGTCGATGCCGTCCTCACCACGATCGAGGATGCCCTCAAGCGCGGTAGCGAGGTGACGTTCTCCGGCTTCGGCAAGTTCCACGTCGCCGAGCGTGGCGCCCGCGAGGGTCGCAACCCCAGCACCGGCGAGAAGATCCAGATCGCCGCCTCCCGCGTCCCGCGCTTCACGCCGGGCTCGGGCCTCAAGAGAGCCGTCAAGGGCTGAATCACCCCGTCACGGGTCCGGTACGACCGGACCTGACGGGCCACCACGGCCGAGACCCACTCGAATCCAGCGCCCGCTCCGTCAGCTGACTGCTGCGGGCGCTCTTCGGATCCGGCACGGCTTCGGCTGCAGAGAGGTACGACTGCGGCAGGGAGCCGTGCCGGTCGCCGGCCGCGCGAAATCGCACACTCGTTTGCGGATTCGCGCACTGCCGCCCGATCGCACGGGTATGATCGCGGCCGATGGGTCACCGGAATCCCGTGCGCTTCATTGCGCCAATCGCGCTGATCGCGGCCGTCGTAGGAATCTTCGCGGTCGTTCAGATCTCACAGAGACAGACGTCGGAGACGGCGAGAACGACCGCTACCGTCGCGGCGAGAGACAGACGGCAGGCGAGAAGAAGAGCCAAGCCGAAGACGTACGTCGTGAAGGCTGGCGACAACCTGACGATCATCGCGGAGCGCACCAGCGTCCCGCTCGAGACGATCCAGGAGCTGAACCCGACCGTCAACGCGCAGTCGCTCAGCGTCGGACAGAAGCTGAGACTGACACGGTGACGAGCCGTTCTGACCGCCGGGCGCTGAGCGGGGGACCGTTCGCGCCCGTCCTGATCGCCTGCGCGCTCGCACTCGCCGCGCTGGCGATCGCGCTGGCGGCGCTCGCGCCCGCGCAGGCCGCCGCGAAGCTGCCGGCGCCGCCGAAGCTGTCGGCCGCCTCCGGCGCCGTCTTCGAGGCCTCGACGGGGATGCCGCTCTACGGCGTCGACGCCGGCGAGCGGCGCCTGATCGCGAGCACGACGAAGATCATGACCGCGCTCGTCGTCGCCGACGAGCTGTCGCTGCGCGAGAGCTGCACGGCCGGCGGTTACACGCCTTCGCCGGCCGAGACGCAGATCGGCCTCGGCTCCGGCGAGCGGATGCGCGTCGCCGACCTGCTGCGCGCGCTGCTGCTGCCGAGTGCCAACGACGCCGCCGAGACGCTCGCCGTCTGCGCGTCGGGCTCGCGTGCCGCCTTCATCGACGCGATGAACGCGAAGGCGCGCGCGCTCGGCCTGACCGACACCCACTTCGCCACGCCGGTCGGGCTCGACGCGGCCGGCAACTACTCGACCGCGGCCGATCTCGCGCGGATGGGGATCGCGCTGCGCAGAAACAGATTCCTCGCGCGCACGGTCGACCTCAGAGCGGTCAGCCTGAGCAGCGGCGCGGTCCCGCGCACGGTCGTCAACCGCAACGGGCTCGTGCAGAGCGTCGGCTGGGTCGACGGCGTCAAGACCGGCCACACCAACGCCGCCGGCTACCTGCTCGTCGCCTCCGGGACGAGACGGGGCGTCACCTACGTCGCCGCCGTCACGGGCACGCCGAGCGAGAGCGCGCGCGACGCCGACGCGCTCGCGCTGCTCAGATGGGCCTTCGCGACGCACGGCTTCAAGACGCCGGTCAGAAGCCGGCAGGTCTTCGCGCGCGCAAGACTCAAATACCGCCCCGAGGACGCGATAGACCTGATCGCGACGAGAACGGTCAGAGAGCTCACGCGGCGCGACGCCAGAGTCGCCGTCGCCGTCAGAGCGCCCGAGGAGCTGCAGGGCCCGCTGCCGAAGAACGCCGTCGTCGGCTCGCTGACGGTGCGGATCGCCGGCAGAGCGGTCGCGACCGTGCCGCTGGTGACGCGCACTGCGGTGCCCGAGGTCGGCCTGTTCGAGCGCGCCGGCGACGCGATTGCCAGACCGGGTAGCCTGATAGCGATCGTGGTGGTCATCGGGGGTGCGGCGGCGCTGCTGCTCCTGAGGCGGCGCCACGGGGGCCGGCGCAGTCGTCGCCGGGCGGACATGGAGGCAGCATGATCATCACCGTGACGCTCAACACCGCGATCGACAAGACGCTCGAGGTGCCCAACTTCCGCATCGGCCGGCGTCACCGGTCGGTCGACCAGACGACGATGCCAGGCGGCAAGGGCGTCAACGTCGCGCGCGCGATCAAGCGGCTCGGCCGTCCCGTGATCGCCACGGGCTTCGCCGGCGGTGCGACCGGCACCCGCATCGTCGAGGCGCTGACCGCCGAGTCGGTCCTGACCGACTTCATCCGCATCGGCGAGGAGTCGCGCACGAACACCGCGGTGCTCGATCCGACGACCGGCATCCAGACCGAGATCAACGAGCGCGGCCCCGCCGTCACCGAGCGCGAGATGGAGCTGTTCCGCGACAAGCTGCTGTACCTCGCGCAGGGCGCCGACATCTGCGTCTTCGCCGGGTCGCTCCCGCGTCAGGTCGACACCGACATCTACGGCTCGATGATCAAGGAGCTGCGCAAGCTCGGCGTCACGACGATCGTCGACACCGACGGCGAGCCGCTGCGCCACGCCGTGCGCGCCGAGCCCGACGTGATCTCCCCGAACGTCTTGGAGGCCGAGGAGCTCGTCGGCCACGAGTTCAACGACGACGAGGACCGCATGCTGGCGGTCGCCGAGATCGTCGAGCAGGGCCCGCGCGAGGCGATCATGACCGTCCCCGACGGCGTCTTCGCGAAGGTCGCGACCGACAACGGCCCGCAGCTCTACCGCGTCCGCGTCGAGCAGCAGGAGGCGCGCGCGGCGGTCGGTTCCGGCGACGCCTTCCTGGCCGGCTACGTCGCCGCCCGCTACACCGGCGGCAGCCCCGAGGAGTGCCTTCGCTTCGGCGTCGCCTGCGGCGCCGAGTCGACGCAGCACTTCGGCGCCGGCGTGATCGATCCGCACAGCGTTGAGCGCCTGCTCGGTGACGTCGAGGCGATCCCCGTCTCACTGCCCGCCGAAGTGCGCTGAAAGCGTGCTGATCCCGGCGCGCGAGCGGGGGACGGGATCTGAAACCTCGTTGCTACGATGGAACGTGTCGCTGGTTGCCGCCACGACGACGATTCGCTCCCCCTCCGGCCCCGCCCTGCGCGGGGCTGTTTCGTCCGCCTCGACCCGTACGGTGCTCCCATGGAAATAGAGATCGGCCGCGGTAAGAAAGCACGTCGCGCCTACGGGTTCGACGATGTGGCCATCGTCCCCTCGCGACGTACGCGGGACCCCGACGACGTCGACATCTCATGGACGCTGGGTCCGTACCGCTTCGAGCTCCCCTTGCTCGGCGCCGCGCTCGACGGCGTCGTCTCGCCGGAGACGGCGGGGATCATCGGCAGACTCGGTGGTCTCGCCGTCCTCAACCTCGAGGGCATCTTCTGCCGCTACGAGGACGTCGACGCCCAGCTGGAGCGCATCGCCGCGCTTCCGCAGGAGGAGGCGACCCGTGAGATGCAGGAGATCTACCGCGAGCCGGTCAAGCCCGAGCTGATCGCGCAGCGGATCCGCGAGATCAAGGAGCAGGGCGTCGTCGTCGCCGCCTCGCTGACGCCCCAGCGCGTCCGCTCGCACTACGAGCTGGCGCTCGAGGCCGGGCTCGACATCCTCGTGATCCAGGGCACGGTCGTCTCGGCCGAGCACGTCTCGACGGTCAGCGAGCCGCTCAACCTGAAGGAGTTCATCGGCGAGGTGCCGGTGCCGGTCGTCGTCGGCGGCTGCGCCAGCTACCACACCGGGCTCCACCTGATGCGCACCGGCGCGGCCGGCGTGCTCGTCGGCGTCGGCCCCGGCGCGATCTGCACGACGCGCGGCGTGCTCGGCATCGGCGTCCCGCAGGCGACGGCGATCGCCGACGTGGCGGCCGCCCGCTCCCAGCACATGCTCGAGACCGGCGACTACGTCCGCGTGATCGCCGACGGCGGCATGAAGAACGGCGGCGACGTCTCGAAGGCGATCGCCTGCGGCGCCGACGCGGTCATGCTCGGCTCCGCGCTCGCGAAGGCCTACGAGGCGCCCGGCCGCGGCTACAACTGGGGCATGGCGACCTTCCACCCGACGCTCCCGCGCGGCACGCGCGTCAAGACGGCGCAGAACGGCACCTTCGAGGAGATCCTCACCGGTCCCGCGCGCGAGAACGACGGCATGTTCAACCTGATGGGCGCCCTGCGCACGTCGATGGCGACCTGCGGCTACCGCGACATCGCGGAGTTCAACCGCGCGGAGCTGATGGTCGCCCCGTCGCTGCAGACCGAGGGCAAGTCGCTCCAGCGTGACCAGCAGGTCGGCATGGGTTCCAACGGCCGCGCTGTCGCCCTTGTCAACGACTGACGGGCTCACCACCCACCTCCCGACCGGCGCCACGGCGTCGGTCGCGGCAGGCGAGGTCGTCAGCGACCCGCATGTCGACGCCGAGCAGGTCGTCGTCCTTGACTACGGCGGCCAGTACTCCCAGCTGATCGCGCGCCGCGTGCGCGAGTGCGGCGTCTTCTCCGAGCTGCTGCCGCACCACGTCGGCGCCGAGGAGGTCGCGCGCCGCAGACCGAAGGGCCTGATCCTCTCCGGCGGCCCCGCCTCCGTCTACGCGCCGGACGCGCCGAGACTGGAGAAGGAGCTGCTGGAGCTGGGCATCCCGGTGCTCGGCATCTGTTACGGCATGCAGCTGCTGACGACCGAGCTGGGCGGCGAGGTGCAGGGCGCCGAGGTCGGCGAGTTCGGCCGTTCGAGGCTGACCGTCACCGAGCCCGGCCGCCTGCTGGCCGGGCTGCCGACCGAGCAGACCTGCTGGATGTCGCATCGCGACACGGTCTTCGCGCCGCCGCCCGGGTTCACCGCGCTCGCCTCCTCGACCGAGTCGCCGGTCGCGGCGCTGGAGTCGACCGAGCGGCAGATCTACGGGATCCAGTTCCATCCCGAGGTCGTCCACACGCCGTACGGCCAGGACATCATCACGCGCTTCCTCGAAGAGATCTGCGGCTGCGCGCGCACCTGGTCGGCCAGCTCGGTGATCGACGACCAGCTGGAGAAGATCCGCACCCAGGTCGGCGACGGCCGCGTCATCTGCGCCCTCTCGGGCGGGGTCGACTCGTCGGTCGCCGCGCTGCTCGTGCACCGCGCGATCGGGGACCAGCTCACCTGCGTCTTCGTCGACCACGGTCTGATGCGCAAGAACGAGGGCGAGCAGGTCATCTCGGCCTTCCGCGACCACTACAAGGTTCCGCTCGTCGCCGTCGACGCCGAGGAGCGCTTCCTCGGCCGTCTCAGAGGGGTCACCGACCCGGAGGCGAAGCGCAAGGCGATCGGCGAGGAGTTCATCCGCGTCTTCGAGGAGGAGTCGGCGAAGCTCGCTGAGGGCGGCGCCAGATTCCTCGTCCAGGGCACGCTCTACTCGGACGTGATCGAGTCGGGCGGAGGCACCGGCGCCGCGACGATCAAGTCGCACCACAACGTCGGCGGCCTCCCGGACGATCTCCAGTTCGAGCTGGTCGAGCCGCTGCGCGCGTTGTTCAAGGACGAGGTCCGCGCCGTCGGCGCCGAGCTCGGCCTGCCCGAGCGGCTCGTCTGGCGCCAGCCGTTCCCCGGCCCGGGCCTCGCGATCCGCGTCGTCGGCGGCGAGGCGACCAGAGCGCGTCTGGACACGCTCCGCGACGCCGACGCGATCCTCCAGGACGAGATCCGCAGAGCCGGCCTCTACCGCGAGCTGTGGCAGTCGTTCTGCGTCCTGCCCGACGTCAGAACCGTCGGCGTGCAGGGCGACGAGCGCACCTACGGCTACGTCGTCGTGATCCGCGCGGTCACCAGCGACGACGCGATGACGGCCGACTGGGCGCGGCTGCCGTACGACCTGCTGGAGCAGATCGCCTCGCGCATGATCAACGAGATCCGCGAGGTCAACCGGGTCGTGCTCGACATCACGAGCAAGCCGCCCGGCACCATTGAATGGGAGTAGCGCGCCCGTGAGGGCGCGTCGCTGACGTGAACCGGCGCGCCCTGAGGGGCGCGCCGTTCGCCGTCTATCTGCTCAGCGGCTTGCCGTGCTCGTCGCGCGGCACGTCGTCGGGCTGCGGCTTCTCGCCGTCAAGGTAGCCGCCGGGCCGCTTGAGGCCTTCCGGGTGGAAGGTCGACACGAGCAGCACGATCACGGCGATCGCGACGACCGCCAGTCCGACCCAGGCGAGGATGCCCGTCGCGGTTCCGTCGAGATCGGTCACAGGAGCAGGGTAGAGCGTCCGGGGATCAGCGGGGGTTCGCCCAGCCCTGCAGCGTCGCGAGCGGGTCGCTCGGGCTGCCGCCGGAGTACCAGCCCGGTGCGCTCCAGATCTCGAAGTGCAGGTGGCAGGCAGAGGCGCTGCCGGTGTCGCCGGCGTAGCCGAGCAGCTGGCCGGTCGTGACGCGCTGGCCTCTGCTGACGACCGCCGGGGTGCGGAAGTGGGCGTACATGTGGTCGTCGCCGGAGGCGGTCGAGCCGATCACGACGTAGTTGCCGGCGTTGCCGTGGTACGCCTTGTTCTTGATCACGCCGCCCTGCGCGGCGACGATCGGCGTGCCGCACTTGGCCATGATGTCCTGGCCCTCGTGCGAGTGACCGCTGCGACCGGCGCCGAAGCGCGCGGCGCCCTGGCCGAAGTTGTAGGTCCCCTGCACGGGGAAGACGGCGCCGACGAAGGTGAAGCCGCCGATCCGCTGCGAGCCGGTGGGGGCGGGGGAGCCGTCCGGCGCGGCGCCGCCCGCAGCCGCGCCGCCGGCGTCGGCGGAGACGGTGCGGGCGCTGGCGTCGGTGCTGACCGAGACGCGCACGTCGTATCTGCCGTCGAGCGCGAGCGCGCCGGCGGTGCTGCCGCGGCCCTCCCACGTCAGCGTCTGCTGCTGCTCGGGCGCGGCGGTGCGCGTGTCGCTGAAGACCGAGAGGCCGTCGTCGCTGCGCACGACGTCGATCCGCACCGCGACGGGCGCGCCCGCGTGCGAGACGTAGGCGACCTGCGCGGCGGAGACGCCCTTGCCCGCTCTGCTGGTGGAGATGCCGGCGTCGAGCTGGGCGATCCCGTCGACCGGCGCGAGCACCGGGGCGGGAAGCGTCGCCGAGGTGCTGGAGGCGGCCTTCACGACGCGGATCGAGACGGTCTTCGCCTGCGAGGCGACGCCGGCGGCGGTCGCGACGACGACCTGGCCGCTCTTGGCGGTCGCGGGGACCTTCACGTCGAGCTGCGTCGCGCTCTTCGCGCGGACGCGCACGCGCGCGTCGTCTTTCGCGCCTCGGCCGCCGAGGAAGACGACGGCGCTGGCGCCGTCGAGCTGCTGGCCGGCGAGCGAGACGGTTCCGCCGCGCTCGACGGTGCCGGGGGCGGGACAGCCGGCTCTGCACGCGATCGCGGCGATCGACGGCTGCGCGGCGGTGGCGGGCGCGGTCCCGGAGAGGGGAGCGGGGGCCGGCGTGGCGGGGACGGTGGCGGCGCCGCCGGCCTGTGCGAAGGCGGCGGGCGAGGAGGCGGTGGCGACGACGGCGGCCCCGAGGAGGGCGGCGGCGAAGGTCGTCTTCACGACAGGACGGGGTGTGAACGACCCCATTCCGGGCAGCATCGGGACGCGATGCCCCTTTCTTGACGGCCTACGGGGTTAGCTGACGGGCTCGCGCTGAAAGGGCCGCGCTACCGAGCGCCTGTGCTCGGATTCGCCCCAGCGGCGACGTCGGACGACGTCACCGCCATGGATCCCCCGCTCCTCCCGGTGGGAAGGATTCGGCAGGCTTATGGAACGCCGGCCAGTATACGGACGGATCCGACGGACGCGGGCTCGATCGAGTGCGGGAGAGCCTCGACGCCCTCGGCCCGACACGATCGCGTCGTGTTCTCTATAGTGCTCACCCCGCCGCGCCACGGTGCGCGGCCCTTTTCTTGCCATGAGAACTTACGTCGCCAATCCCACTGACCGCGAGCGCAATTGGCTCGTCGTGGACGCGAACGGGCAAACGCTCGGGCGCCTCGCGACGCAGATCGCCGATGCCCTCCGCGGCAAGCGCAAGCCCACCTACACCCCGCACGTCGACACTGGCGACTTCGTCGTCGTGATCAACGCCGAGAAGATCTCGGTGTCGGGCAACAAGCGGGCTGACAAGCGCTACTACCGGCACACCGGCTACCCCGGTGGCCTTCGCTCCCGCACGCTCGAGGAGATGCTCGAGCGGCGGCCCGAGGAGGTCATCCGCATCGCGGTGAAGGGCATGCTGCCTCGCAACCGCCTCGCGCGCAAGCAGCTGACGAAGCTGAAGGTGTACGCCGGTCCGGAGCACCCGCACGCAGCCCAGCAGCCGCAACCGATGGAGATCGAAGCCTAGTGTCCGACGTCGAGCAGCCTGAAGACGAGCAGCGCAACCCCGCGGGCGAGACGCCCGAGGAGCCCGTCGAGGCCGCCAGCGAGGCGCCTGAGCCGGTCGCCGAAGGCGAGCAGCCCGCCGCCGAGCAGCCCGCTGCGGAGGAGCAGCCCGCTGCCGCCGAGCAGTCCGCTGCCGACGAGACCGCCGCGCAGCCCGTCGCCGAGTCCGGCGACGACGAGACGGCCGAGGAAGAGATCCCGGAGACCCCGCGCGTCAAGCCGGAGATCCCCGGTGCCGACCTCGTGCCGGACATCGTGCTCGAGGGCGAGGCGCGCGAGGAGGACGAGGACGAGGACGGCGAGACGACCGCGTCGGGCGACTCCGACTCCGACGAGGAGCAGGTGGCGCAGCCGATCGCCGACGCCGCGATCAGCCTCGCGTCCGGTGCTCGCTACACCGCCACGGGCAAGCGCAAGACCGCGGTCGCGCGCGTGATCCTGAAGCCGGGCACGGGCGAGTACACGATCAACGGCAAGCCGCTGAACGACTTCTTCCCGCGTGCGACGCTCCAGCGCAACATCCGCCAGCCGCTCGAGGCGGTCGGCTACGAAGAGCGCATGGACGTCATCGCGAAGATGCACGGCGGCGGCGTCTCGTCGCAGGCCGGCGCACTGCGTCACGGCATCTCGCGCGCACTGCTTCAGGCCGACCCGAACCTTCGTGGCGAACTGAAGAAGCGCGGCTTCCTCACGCGTGATCCGCGCGTGAAGGAGCGCAAGAAGGCTGGCCTCAAGAAGGCCCGCAAGCGCCCGCAGTTCTCGAAGCGCTAGTTTTCGCTTCATGGCTCGCCGGTTGTTCGGCACGGACGGTGTCCGCGGCGTCGCCGGCGAGTTTCTGTCGGCGGAGCTGACGTTGGGTCTCGCGCGCGCCGCCACGGCGCGCGCCGCCACGTCAGCCGCCGACGGTCGCCCGCGCGTGCTCGTGATCCGCGACACGCGCGCCTCGGGAGCGATGCTCGAGGCCGCCGTCGCGGCGGGCGTCGCCGCTGCCGGCGGCATCGCGCTGCTCGGCGGCGTGCTCCCGACGCCGGCCGCGCCGCTGTTGATCCGCCGCTATGGCTTCGACC